>JBDRBZ010000077.1:0-2626 GCA_043822175.1 Candidatus Omnitrophota bacterium | reverse complement strand
ACAGTAGAGCCCCCTTGACTTCGCCAGATAATGCGCTTCCCTGAAATATGTCCTGAAATCCGCGTAATAGAAATCCGCGCCGTGCCGTTCGCCGGATTGCCTGCATATACCCTTAAGCGCCCCGTGATCCTGGTAAGGGCTTGCAAGCAGTGTGGTGGTAAAAGCGTCAAAACGGCCGTTTTTTGCGTACCGCGCCGCCTCATCGATCCTCATCGACCAGCACTCACGGCACCTCCCGCCGGCCGCGGAAAATTCCCGGATACTGTTAAAGAAAATTTCGGGCATATACGCCGATTCGATAAACTCCATGTTTTCCGAGCCGCAGAAATCCCGGGCGCATTTCATGCGTCTGTCAAATTCGTCAGACGGCTGTATGTTGGGATTGTGGAAGTACCAGGCGATCGTGTCAAATCCGTCGCGCGCGGCCCTGTCCTTAACCGCAAGGGCGCACGGCGCGCAGCATATGTGGGTAAGGAGCTTCATGTTTCGGGCCGTCAGAACAATTCTTTCTGTTTTTCCACACCGAGGTGTTTGTACGCCAGTTCCGTGAGCTCACGGCCCCGCGGGGTGCGTCTGAGAAATCCGGCTTTCAGAAGATACGGCTCGACTATGTCAACTATGGTGTCAGGCTCCTCGTTAAGTGTCGAAGCGAGCGTCTCTATGCCGACCGGCCCTCCGTTATAAGCCGTGTATATAATGTTCATCACTTTCCTGTCGATGCCGTCCAGCCCGTATCTGTCTATGCCCTGGCTCTTGAGGGCCTCGTCGACAACGCCCGCATTTATCCTGCCGTCTCCCTTGACCTGCGCCCAGTCGCGCACGCGCTTCAGGAGCCTGTTCGCCACCCGCGGCGTCCCTCTCGAACAGCGGGCGATCTCGAGCGACGCGTCTTTATCCATCTCCACTTTCAGCAATTGGGCGCTGCGCGATATGATACTCACCAGCTCTTCGGGCTCGTAAAAATCAAGATGCTGGGAGATGCCGAACCTTGTCCTTAACGGGGCCGAAAGCAGCCCGGCCCTTGTCGTGGCGCCGACCAGCGTAAACCGCTTAAGATTAAACTTAATGGTCTTCGCGTACGGGCCCTTATCGATGACAAAATCGATCTGGTAGTTTTCCATGGCCGGGTATATGAACTCCTCCACCACTTTGGAAAGGCGGTGTATTTCGTCTATGAAAAGCACGTCGCCGTGCGACAGGTTGGTCAGGATCCCGATAAGATCCCCGGCCCTCTCGATAGCCGGCCCGCTCGTGGCGGTGATCTTCCCGCCCATCTCGTTGGCTATGATATGCGCGAGGCTTGTCTTGCCAAGGCCCGGCGGGCCTGACAGGAGGATGTGCTCAAGCGGCTCGTTCCTCTGCCTGGCCGCCTCGATCGAAACCGAAAGATTCTCCACTATGGATTTCTGCCCGACAAAATCGGAAATACGCGTCGGCCTCAAGGATATATTGAGTACCACGTCCTCTTCCGTATCCTGCTGGGTTATTATCCTCTCCCTTTCATCGTTCACTGCAATCCCCCTGGCGCTGATTTCTGGCGGTAGACCTCATTCAGCAGATCCTCCGTGGATCCTATCCCGGTGCTGCGCGAGGCGGCCTTGTCTATCATGTCCTCCGCTTCCTTCTTCTTGTACTGGAGCTGCAGGAGGACGCTCAGCGCTTCTTTTCTGATATCCTCCGCGACCGCAGATTGCGGAATGAGATGCCGGTCCTGTATAAGCCCGAATTTCCCGACCTTTCCCTGGAGTTTCGCTATAATCTCCCTGGCCTTTCTCTCCCCTATGCCGGGCAGGGCCTTCAGGAGCTTTATATCACCCGCGTCAATGGCGTCGGCTATCAGTGAAAACGGCTGTGCCAGCGCCTTACAGGCAGCTTTCGGCCCGACTCCGGATACCGTTATAAATTTCTCGAAAAACTCCTTTTCTATCTCATTCATGAATCCTATAAGAAACGGGATGCCCCTGGATTGATCGTTCTGAAAATAGTGGTAGATCACAAGCCCGACGGTTTCGCCTTCATTCTCAAGTATGGACGACATTACGGCAGGCGGCACGAGCACCTCATATATAATGCCGTTTACCTCCATCAAAAGGCCGCCATCTCTTTTTTCGCATATCCGGCCCTTTATCCCGGCAATCATCGCCAGCCCCCCCTCATTTCTATGTTCACAAATCCGAGCGCCAGTGAAAGCGCATCAGTCACGTCCACAGGCTCGGGGCACTTATGCAGTTTGAGCGTATCCATCATGACTTTCTGAATCTGGACTTTGGACGCATGGCCTGAACCGCTTATTGATTTTTTAACCCTTGTCGAAGGATAATTCACGAGCCGTATGCCGTTCAGCCCGGAGAGAAGGCATATAACCCCCCTCGCGTGAGCCATAAGTATGGATGTGGTCGGATGCCTGGAATGAGAATAAAGTTTCTCGAGCACCAGCACATCCGGCCGGTATTTTGACACAAGGTCATGGAGGCCGCTGTATATCCGCTTCAATCTCCCTGAAATGCCGTCTTTCGTTGACGTCCTGATTATGCCGGCCTCTATAAGCTTTATCCTCTCCGGCAAACCCGCTTCAATCAGCCCGTAGCCCGTTATCCTCAATCCCGGATCCACGCCGAGTATTATC
>JBDRBZ010000076.1:0-10762 GCA_043822175.1 Candidatus Omnitrophota bacterium | reverse complement strand
CAGGTCCGCGTGGACGGGCACGGCAATGTCGCGAGCTGTTCGATGATGCTTCTTAACATGGAAAATACCGGCAGCATCGATGACCCTGATTGCTGGAATTCGGCATTCCTGCGCGATATGAGGGAGAGGTTTCTGACGGGGCGCGATATAGAGGAATTGTGCCTTTACTGCCCGTCGAATAAAGGGGTTGGGTTGTGAAGAAGCTACTCATGCTGTCTTATGACTGGATCCCGTCAGGGTCGGTCGGCGTAATCAGGATCGCTAGATTCGCGAAGTACCTGACCCGGGCCGGGTACGGGGTCAGGGTAGTCGCGCGGGACGCTGCCGGGGAGGGCCGGGGGCGCCTCGACATCGACGAGCCGGCCCTAAACCGGATTCGCGCGGACAGGATAGCGCCGGTTACAGGGTATTTGTCCGATGCGATACGCGACAGGATCAACCCGCAGTATGTTGCGGGCTGGTACCGCGCCGTGAAAAAAAGATTAAACGCTGTCATGGACGCCGAAGAGTTTGACGTTATCATAAGCTCCTCACCCCCGGAAAGCGTTCATGCCCTGGCCCGGGATATCGGCAAGGCCTCAGGTAAGCCGTGGATCGCCGATATGAGGGATCTCTGGAGCCGGGACCACTACCGTAATTTCGGTTTTTTCAGGAGATGCTTTGAATCCGCGGCAGAATGGGGAGCGCTGAAATATGCCGACAGAATAGTTACCGTATCCGAAGATTGGGCCCGGATACTCAGCAGGCGTTACGGAAATAAGGTAAGGGTTGTGACTAACGGGTATGATGAGGAATATCTGCCGGCTGCCGGACACGGGCCTGAAGGCCCGTTCGTTGTGTCATATCTCGGGAAAATGAACGGCAGGTACCAGGATGTCGCCTGTTTTCTCGCCGCGGTTAAAGCCCTGATTGATAACAGGGAAATAGAACCTGCTTTTTTCAAAGCTGATTTCTACGTGTCGGGGTATGGCAAGCCCGATATCCGGCAAATGGCGGACACGGCAGGGCTTTCCGGTATTGTGCATGAGCATGACCCGGTCAGGTTCAGGGAGGCGCTCGGCATAATGAGGCGCTCGGGACTGCTTCTCATTGTAGGCTGGAACGGGCCGCATGCGGAAGGGTGGAGGCCGCAGAAAGTGTATGAGTATTTTGGGGCGCGAAGGCCTATTCTTCTTGTGAACGGTTCCGGGAACAGCGAGCTCTGCGGGATGGTATCATCGTGCGGCATAGGGGATATAGCTGCTGACACTGATACCATAAGGATCGCGATTAAGAGGTCCTATGACAACTATAGATCAGGCAAAGACATTGCCGGCCGCGTAAACGAGGGATATATCTCGCGGTACAGGGCTTCTGCTGTAACGGATCGATTGATAAGCGTCATAAAAGAGCTGGGGGCGTAGATTTAATGGCAGACTCGGTGATGAATCTTTTCCAGGAGGCGTGCAGGACGGCGCGGGCATCGGCGCCGCTTTCGGAGCCCTGGCCCAATTATTATAAATTGCGGTCATGGGAAATGCAGACCCTGTTCGAGCATTACGGGCCGCGTCCGGGCGGCCTTGCCCTGGATGCGGGCGCGGGCATCGGGTTTAACAGCTATATGCTCGGCGGGCTTTACGGCAGGGTGATTGCGGCCGATCTGTACGAAAAAGACCTGAAGACACATTCGCTCGGGATGGAAAAGGCACGGGGGTTTCTTATGAATATGCCGGGCCGCAATATAGAGACTGTTTCATGCTCATGCGAGCTCCTGCCGTTTGGGGACAGGAGTTTTGACGCTGTCTATCTTCTGTACACACTGGAACATATCACGGACAGGACGCGCGCGTTGAAGGAAGCCGGGAGGGTGCTGAAGGACGACGGTGATGCCGTAGTGGTGGTTCCGTGCTTCATGGAGAGGTTTCTTTACCCGCTTGTTTTTTACAGGGATTTCGTAAAGAGCGTTTTAGGGCGTCTGAGGAAAAAAACCGGAGTCCCCGCCGGCGGCGCGAACGGCCACAAACCTGACAACGACGGGAGGCGAACGGGTTTTCTGAAACAGTTTCACAACGCGTATCCGCATTTCCCGTTCCCCGAGCCTCATGGCGAGTATGGCAATTATTTCAGCGAGCTCTTTAAAAGTTTTTCGTTTACATGGCTTAACCTCGTGAGGAAAAGCGGGCTGCGGGTGAAAAAGGTGTTTACGACCGGGCTGTTTCCCAAGGAGTTTTCATCGCTTGTGCTCGGCGAGAAGGCGCTCGACGCTTACGTGAAAACCTTATGGCTCAATAAGCGGTTCGGGGAAAACGGCATGCTGAGGCATATCGGGCAGAACCTGTGCATGGTGCTCGGCAGAGGCGGGGAGGGGCGATGATAGGGAAGGCGGTGCGCGTACTGGATTACGCGGCTGGCGTTGTGTTCAGCGTCATCTTTATATGCGCCGTGACGCCGCTTGCGTTTGTCTCCATGCTGATTCCGAGAAAGAGGCAACCGCCGCGGGAAATTTCCGAGCTCTACATAAGCATCATAGATTTCAGGCAGTCGGTGCTGTCGACGTACAAAGATGACATACTGCTGGACGGTTTTATCCGGAAGGCGTATTGCTATCATTTTGATTTTGACAAAGAACGGGATGAGCGGGTAAACATAAATGAATTCATAACCCTGCATAACGTCAGCGTACATCCGGATAATATCTGGGTCAGGATGGGCCTGCGAAAGACCTCGGCGTGCGTTATCGAGCTGATAACGCTTATGCGCATGCTCATGACAGCGGTTTTCAGGAAGGTGAATGTGATAAGGGCCCACGATCCGCATCTTCTGGGATTCAACGCCTTTGTCATATCGAAGATTACGGGGATCCCGTTTATCGTGCAGATATGCTCTAACTATGAGCTTAAAGACAGGGGCGCGAAGGGCATAACATTCAGGCCTTTTCTGTTTAAACCCGTGGAAAGGTGTTTTGAGCGTTTTATCATGAAGAGCGCCGATAAAGTCATAACAGACAGGGAACATTACCGCGCTTTCGGGCTGATCCCTAGGGAGATACCCGATACGAGATACGCGAATATAGGTTTTTTCGTGGATAAGACGCATTACGATTTGCCCGAGACCGCGCTGGACATGCGCGCCGATCTCGGGATCGAGGACGGCAGGAAAATTCTCCTTTATGTCGGCAGGCTTTCGGAAGTGAAATACGCCATGGATCTGATCAATATCCTGGAGATCTGCCTTAAGAGGAGGAAGGATATCTTGCTTCTGATATCTGGCGAAGGCGGGCTCAAAACAGACATGGCCGGCCAGGCCGGGGAGAGGGGGATAGCCGGAAACGTCAGGTTCCTTGACTACCTGCCTCAGGAAAAGGTGAGGAGGCTTTACCGCACAGCCGATGTCATGTGTTTCACGTCGGCGGGTTTTACGATGATAGAGGCGGCTCTCGCCGAGGCGTGCATCGTGGCGTATGATTTTGAATGGCACGGCGAATTTACCGGCCTTAACGAAAGGGGCATGCTTGTGCCGTTCGGAGACTGTGCCCTTTTCGCGCGCACTGTTCTCGATCTTCTCGATGACAGTGATGCCCGGAGGAGGCTTGGTAAAGCGGCGAGGTCTTTTGCGCTGGCGCGTTACAGGAGGGAAGATTCGATTAAAAAAGAGGTCAGGGTTTACATGGATATGCTAGGCACAGGGAGGGGCTGAAGTTTTGAGGAAACTTTATAAAGCGACGGCGGTTATGGGCACGGCTACTTTTGTAGCCATGGTGGCCGGGCTTTTAAGGGCAAAGTTCACGGCTGTTATGCTCGGCCCGTCAGGCATGGGTATTTTCGCCCAGGCCCTTACGTTTACCCAGAGCACCGAGGCCTTATGCGGGCTCAGCATATCGCTCGGGATAACCAAGTATGTGGCCGAGGCATGGAAGGGCAGGAATCTGGAAGACACAAAAGGCGTGCTTACCGCGTTTTTCATGCTGCAGGGCCTGGCGTTCGGCGCGCTTTTTATAGCGGTGCTGATATTCCTTAAGCCTGTTTCACGATTTGTATTCGGCACGGACGCTTACGCATGGGGCATGATACTGGTGCTGTCCGCGGTGATATTCTCTGTCCTGCAGGTTTCCGTGGAATCGGCTTTCCTCGGGTTCGGCAGGCCCGGCATATTCACTAAAATACGCGTGCCCTTTTACCTGCTGGGCCTCGGGTTTATGGCGGTTTTCATACTGGCTGCCGGCCTTAAAGGCGTATTCTGGTACATATTTACGGCGTATCTCTCGGGCTTTATCATAGCGATTGGGTTCTTAAAAAGGTTTCTAGCGCGCGAGGCCGGAATATCCTTATTTGATTTGCGCGCCTGCGTAAAATGGCAGGTGTTGCGGCAGTGGGCAGGCAGGCTTTTGTCATACGGCGCCGTCATGTTCGTGTCGTCGGTTTTAACGTGGATGTCAATACTTTTTGTGCGCAGCCTACTTATCCGGTATGAGCACGCCGAGGCTAACGGGTATTACCAGGTCGTGTTTGCCCTTGTCAGCTACTATTCGCCTTTTTTCACGAACGGGCTCTGGGGGTATCTCTTCCCGAAGCTGAGCGCGATTTCCGACCCTGCCTCATTTAATATAGAGATAAACAAGGCCGTCAAATTCATACTGACGTTTCTTGTGCCGTGCGCGGCGGGCATCTTTCTCTTTAAACGGGCATTCGTGATTCTGGTTTTCTCGAGCGAGTTTTTACCGTCGCTGGGCCTGTTCCGGTTGTACCTTATAGGCAGCATGTTCTACATAATGACGTACCTCTTCGCGTCGACCCTTCTCGCCGGAAAAAGGCTCAGGGCATATACCCTGATCAACATTGCGCAGAACGCGCTTTTCGCCGGGGCGTTTGCGGTCCTGGTAAAGACGTTTCATCTCACGGCCGTGGCCGCCGCGTATGCCGGGGCCAACATTGTTTCGGCCTGCCTGTACTTCCTGTATTTAAGGAGGCAGATGGGGTTTTCTTTCAGCAGGGAAAACATAAACCTTCTGGCTGCCGGTTGTGCGCTGACGGTATTTGTGTTTTTTGTGCCGTTTGAGTCGGCGGGATGGGTCGCGCTGAAGGCGGCGCTTATCGCGGGGTGGTTCGCGTTCTCTTTGAGGAAAAAGCGGGAAAGGCTGCTTCTTGTCTCGTTCATGAGGGTGAAATAAAAATGGAAGGCATAACGCTTGTCATACCGGTAAAAAACGAGGAAAAGAGCCTGGGCCCGCTCATCGCCTCGATCCGCGCCCAGACGCTTGCGCCCGATGAGGTCATATTTGTCGACGGCGGCTCTACTGACAGGACAAAAGAGATCATAAGCGCTGGGACCGGCCGCGGGGCGGCGCGCATCAGGCTGATAGAGACGGCAGGCGCTTATCCCGGGGCCGCGCGCAATATGGGCGTGGATGAGAGCGTCACCGACAGGATCGCGTTTACCGACGGCGGGATCACGCTGGATGCTTGCTGGCTCGAAGAGCTTGACCGCGCCATGCGGGCGGGCCGCGGGGGCGTTGAGGCTGTTTACGGGCGGTACGAGCCTGTGACGGATTCGTTTTTGAAGCGCTGCGGCATGATCGCGTTTGTGCCGGCCAGAGAGAAAAAAGGCGGCGTTCTTTTCAGGACGGATTTCATAGCCTCGAGCCTTTTCAGGAAAAAGACTATTCAGTCTGCCGGCGGGTTTCCCGGTTTCAGGGCGGCAGAGGACAGGATATTCATGGAGAATGTCAGGGGATCCGGAGCCCGGATCGCGTACACCGACAGGGCCGTCGTGTATTGGGAAATACCGGGGACGGCGGGCGGCGTGTTCAGGAGGTCGCGTGAATTCTCTATGCATGACATCATAGCCGGGCGGGCGAAGGACTGGCACGTATCTGTTTTGTCCGTGTACGCGGCCACGCTTATTCTTGCCGCGGGGGGCGTGTGCGTGTCATCCGGATTTTTCAGGTTAGCGCTGCTCCTCTGGGCCGTAAGACTGGCGAGAATTTTTTACAGGAAGCGGGCGGACCTGACTCCGGCCATGCTGCTTAATCCGGTTTATGCGGCGGGCATAATATTTCTTATTCTGGTAACGGATATGGGGCTGATATGCGGGACGTTCAACTACATTTTTAGACATTATGTCAAAACTGAATAAAATCACGGTTTTAATTATCGCGGTTTTCGCCGGCTGCGTGCTGTCGGTCCTGCATAAGACGGGCGGGCTTCTATTTTTTGCCGCGCTTACGGGCGGCCTGATATTTTTCATGCTGAGAAAGGCCCCGGCGGCGGACAGGCGGTTTCTTATATGGATGGTCGCGGCCGTGTTTGTTACGAGGGCGGCGCTTGGCGTCGCGGTGATGGCCGCCAGAAACAATGAGCTGACGCAGGACGAGGGCCTGTACAGCAAAAAGGCGCTTGCCGAGACGTGCGCCTTTAAAGGGTATAAAGACATGGAGGAAATGATCGGCGGGTACCTTAACGACGAGGATCTGCTCAATGTAAGCTACGGTCATAACGGTTACACGTTTGTCCTGGCGTGCTTCTACCGCGTTTTCGGGTATCAGATACAGACGGCGCGGCTTATAAGCGTTTTCTTTTTCATTGTGACGTTCGTGCTTATCTATTTTCTTGTCAGGGACTCATTCGGCCGCGCGCCGGCAAGGATCGCGTCTTTTGTCCTGGCCTTTCTGCCGTCTCTGGCGCTCTGGTCGGTCATGATAGGCATAGACATGATGGTGCTTTTGGGGGTGACGGGGTACGTTTTCGCGTTCAGCAGGCTGATGAAGAAGCGCTCGGTTGTATGGGCGCTCATGATGCTGGCCTCACTTCTAACGGTAGGCGCCGTAAGAAAATACGTAATGGCTATACTTATAGCGGTTACGGCGGTAATATTTTTTATCAGGCTGGTTTCCGGTCTGAACGTGAAGGCCCGGGCGGTTCTGGGAATCGTAATCGTGTTGTCAGGATTACTCCTGGCGGTTTCGCCTCTCGCGCCTTCCGTGAAAAAGCCGTTTAATGACAGGATGAAGATCATGATCATGCGGCAGAGGGATTTTGTCAGGGCCGATGATGCGGGCTACGCGGTTTATCCCGAGAAGTGCTACGAGACAGGCCGGTGCGGTCCGGCTGATTTCGTGAAGGCGTACACGAAGGGGATGGCGTATGTGTTATTTTCGCCTTTTCCGTGGAGTATCGAATCGAAACTGCAGCTAATGGCGTACCCTCAGGTGGTATTCTTTTATCTCATATTTCCGTTTATTGTTTACGGCGTCATGGCCGGGTGGAAGGCTGACAGGGATACCACGCTTCTGGTGTTTCTTTACATTTTAGCCGTTTGTTCGATGCTGGCCCTTGTGGAAGGCAACGTGGGCTCGCTGTTCCGGCATAGGGACATGGTGACGCCGTTTTTTATCGTATTTTTCGGGGTAGGATTCTGCGCGGCGCTCAGGCGCGCACGGAGCGGGAAATGACAAAAACCGGCGACAGGGCGAAACGCGCGCTGTTTATTACTTATAACGGCGTCGATGAAAGTATTTTTCAGTCTCAATGCCTTCCGTATCTGAAGGGCCTGGCGTCCGGGGGGCATGTGATAACGCTCGTTTCTTATCAGAGGGATCCCGCCCGCGCGGAGGCGTACTCGAAACAGCTTGAAGGCCTCGGAATCAGATGGTACCGCCTCAAATATCACAAGGCCCCGCGTTTCATAATGACATGCTGGGATTTCGCGCTGGGAGCGGCAGTGTCATTGTATCTGGTTTTAAGGCACGGCATCGATATTATACACGCCAGGGCAACGCACGCAGCAGTGATAGGCATGCCGGCCGCCATGCTGCCGGGCCGTAAGCTTATTTTTGACATGAGGGGGCTTGATTCTGAAGAGTATGTGGACGGCGGGCTTATGGCGCGCGGAAGCGTATTGCACAAAATGACACTCGGGTTTGAAAGGATGATCCTTCGCAGGGCAGACGCTGTCGTGCTTCTTTCCGGGAAGGCCATGGAACTTCTGAAAGACAGAAACATGGACCGGCTGATCGAGGGAAAACCCGTATCCGTGATCCCGTGCGCTACTGATCTCGGTCTCTTCAGGTGCGCGAAAAAGCAGGCACGCCCCGTTGACAGTCCGGTAAGGTTTGTGTACACGGGCTCGGTGGGCACATGGTACATGCTGGACGAGATGCTGAAATTCGTGAAAGCCGCCGCCGTCAGGTTCGGCGTAAACATGACCGTATTCTCGATATATACGCAGAGCGGGATAGAATACGTTAAGCAAAGGGTGAGCGAGTCAGGCCTGGAAGGTATTGTGTCGGTAGGGTTTGTCGATCATGACCGGGTGCCTGAATTCCTGCGCGAATCCGACGCAGGCCTGTGTTTTATCAGGCCTGTTTCGTCTAAACGGGCGTCATCGCCCACCAAGGTGGGTGAGTATCTCGCGTGCGGTCTGCCTGTAATCATTACAGGGGCCATCGGCGATGCCGCCGGGCTGCTGGCGGATAAGCGCGTGGGTATTGTTATTGATGATTTCAGCGAGTTACATTATAATAAGGCGTTGACAGAGCTCGAGGGGCTTATTAAGGATCCGGCCCTGGCCGAAAGGTGCAGGCGCGCCGCGGAAGAGTATTTCTCGCTGGATAAAGCCGTCGAAGAGTACGGCCTTATATACGGGAAACTCAAAAGGCCCCGGGAAAGGACGAAATGATACAGGTAGCGAAACCGCTCATCGGGCAGGCAGAGCTTGAGAATATCAGGCCTGTTCTTGAATCAGGATGGCTCGGCATGGGACAGAATGTCTTCGAATTTGAGAACCTCCTTAAAAAGATGTTCAACCGGAAACACGCGATAGCCGTGAACACGGGCACCGCGGCCATACACATAGCGCTGGCGTCTCTGGGCATAGGCAGGGGCGACGAAGTCATTGTCCCGTCGCAGACTTTCGCGGGCACGATACAGCCGATTCTGCTTTGCGGGGCAAAACCCGTTTTCTGCGACATAGGCCTCGACGATCTCAATATGGACGTCGGACACATGAAAAAGCTTATAACCGGGAAGACGAAAGTGATATTGCCCGTTCATTACGGGGGATCGCCGTGCAGGATGGATGAAATACTTAAAATCGCCCGGAAACGGGGCATCCACGTCGTGGAGGACGCGGCTCACGCGTTCGGGTCGTCTTATAAAGGGCGGCTTGTCGGTTCGTTCGGCGATATCACGTGCTTCAGCTTCGACCCCATAAAGAATATCACCTGCGGCGAGGGCGGGGTCGTAATTCTCGATGATGAAAAGACGGCCCAGACCGTGATAATGAAAAGGATACTCGGGATTGACAAGGATACATGGAACAGGTACAAGCACCAGAGGAGCTGGTTCTATGAGGTGCGGACGACGGGGTTCAGGTATCACATGAGCAATATAAGCGCCGCGATTGGGCTGGTGCAGCTCGGCAAGTTCGCGGAAATGGCCGCCACACGGAGGGGAATAGCCAGGTTTTACGACGCGGAATTCGCCGGCCTTGACAGCGTGAAATCGCTCAACCACGATTACGACGCTATCGTCCCGTTCAACTACACGATCATGGCCGAGGACAGGGATAACCTGATGGATCATCTTAATAAGAAAGGGGTGGGCACTGTCATAAATTACATACCGAACCATATACAGCCCCTTTTCCGCGGCCGGAAAACGAAACTTCCGAATACCGATCTTTCGTACAAAAAGATAGTGTCAATCCCGCTCCATGCCGCCCTTACGATGGACGACGCGCGCTTTGTGGCGCGGGCTATAAAAGAATTTTACGGCAAGAGGCCATGAAGATCTTATTTGTGGTATCCGGGACAGCGCGGGTGGCCGCGTCCCGGTACAGGGTGTATCAATACCTGCCGTACCTTTCCTCCGCCGGTGTCGATTTCAGGGTCGTGTCCATTTTAAGCGATTTTCTTACAATGCTGTCGATACGCTCGCCCGAATTCATGAGCGTGACGCGTCTTGTCTATTATCTCGCGCTTTTCATCGAGAGGTTTTTCAGGTTTTGGATGGTGTTTTTTATGGCGGCTTCGTATGACGTGGTGTTCCTGCAGAGGGCCATATTCCCGGCCGGGCTGGGGAAGCTCCTGAAGGTCAGGAACCGCTCAATTGTTTTTGACATAGATGACGCGATCTTTCTTCCGGACACGCAGGACAGGGGCGTGATAACCAGGTTTAAGGCGTTTGTGAAGGAGCGTGAGGTGCAAGACAGCCTGCGTGTGTCTAAAAGCGTTATTGTGGAGAATGACTATATCGGCCGGTACGTTTCCGGGTATTGCGCAAACGTGCATAAGATACCCGGCCCGATAGATACGGACAGGTATTTTGTGAAACCGAAAACGGCCGCCGCCGGCGTAATTACGATAGGGTGGATAGGGTCACCGGCGACGACCGCGTATCTGCATATTCTGGACAATGCGTTCCGTGCGCTGCTTGAGAGGTTCCCGGAATTGCGGATCGCCCTTATCGGCGCGGGAAACTATGATCTCGGCACAGACAGGATTATTAAGAAACCCTGGGCGTATGATACGGAGGTGGACCTCCTTCAGGGGTTTGACATAGGCATAATGCCGATGCCTGATGATGAATGGACTAAAGGCAAACTGGGCTGCAAGATGCTGCAGTACATGGCCGTGGGCGTGGTTTCCGTAGTGTCTTACACATCAACGAACGCCGAGGTTATAAAAGATGGGGTTAACGGTTTTATGGTGAAGACGGAAATAGAATGGATAGAGAGGCTTTCTGATCTTGTGAAAGATCCGGACGCGAGGGCACGGATCGGGGCAGAG
>JBDRBZ010000075.1:0-9018 GCA_043822175.1 Candidatus Omnitrophota bacterium | reverse complement strand
TATCTTGAATTTTTTTTCGAGACTGAACCGCTTAACCCGGCCCTTAAACACGGCCATGCCCTTTGCTTCTCCCTCCTCACTGTCCTCAAAAAGGATCTGGAGCCCGAGGCAGATGCCCAGATACGGCCTGCCCGAGCCTATAAAATCTCTGATCGGCCCGATAAGGGCCTTCGCCTCCAGCGCCTCCATGGTGTCATGGAAAGCCCCTACGCCGGGCACAACCAGTTTATCGGCGTTTTCGACGTCACGGCCCGACGAGCTTATCCTGACATCCCCGCCCATCGACACCAGGGCGTTATAAACGCTCCTCAGGTTTCCCATGTCGTAATCCACGACTACTATGCCCACCGGCGGACCTCTCTTTAAACCAACGTCAGAAAATGCCCTTTGTAGACGGCACTGTCTGTTTACGCCTTGGATCGATCTCTGTCGCCCTGTCGAGCGCCATGCCCAGCGCCTTAAATATAGCCTCGAGCATATGATGCATATCGCTCCTCGACAATATGTCTATGTGCAGGTTCATGGGCATATTTTTAGCGAGCGTATCGAGAAAATCGTTGCCAAGCTCCATGGAATAGTTTTCGCCGGGCCCCTTGCCCACAATAGAGGAAAGCTCGGGCTCATCGCCGCCGTCCCTGAACCGTATGCCCGCGTATGAAAACCTGTTGCCGACGTCTATTGTCACGCGGGCCCTGGCATGGTCCATAGGAACTTCCGACGAGCCGAACCTCCTGATGCCCTTGCACGCGCCCAGCGCCTTTTTTATGGCCTGCCCCAGGCATATGGCCACGTCCTCATTGGTGTGGTGCATATCCACCTCGAGATCGCCCTTGACCCTCAGCCTAAGGTCAAAAAGGCCGTGAAACGCGAAAAGCGAGAGCATGTGGTCCAGAAATCCTATGCCGGTCTTGATATCCGCCCTGCCTGTCCCGTCTATAAGAATTTCACCCGAGATCTTTGTCTCGGTAGTCTTCCTGTGAATCTTCGCCTTCCTTCTCGCAAACCCTCTCGTTGTCATGCTGCCTCCTTTTTCAGTCAAACCTTATCTTTACGGCCTCCAGGTGTTTTGGAAGCTTTTCGATCGCCGTGAGCTTCTCGAGGACCCCGCAGGCCTCCTCGAGCGCCTTTCTCGTATAGGAAATGACATGCGACGTCTTCATGAAGCTGTCCACGCCCAATCCCGAGAAGAAACGCGCGGTTCCGCCCGTAGGAAGCACGTGGCTGGGGCCCGCGAGATAATCGCCTACCGTCACGGGTGAAAACGGCCCCACGAATATGGCGCCTGCGTTTTTTATCCTCTTTATGATCTTTGACGGATTCCTCACCATTATTTCAAGATGCTCGGGCGCTATCTGATTGGCTATATCCACGGCCTCGTCCATGTTCTTTGTCTGAATGAGAAAACCGCTCCCCACCGCTTTTTTGACAATACCCGCCAGCCTTTTAGAAGGAGTGACAAGTATGGCCAGCCCGGAGTGATGTTCGGCCTGCGCGATAAGGTCCTTTATGACATACTCCGGATTGGCGTATTGATTGGCGAGCACGAGCACCTCGCTTGGGCCTGCCAGCATATCTATATCGCAGTACCCGAAAACCTGCCTCTTCGCCTCGGTGACATATTCATTCCCGGGGCCGACAATCTTGTTTACCCTGGGAATACTCTTCGTGCCGAATGCGAGCGCCGCCACAGCCTGTGCCCCGCCGACTTTATATATTTCGGTAACGTGGAGAAGGTCTGCCATAACCAGGATATACGGGTTAATGGTGCCTGACGAGCTCGGAGGCGATACAAGTGCGATCCTGTTTACGCCGGCTATCCTGGCCGGCAATACAGTCATGTACACACTGGATACGAGCGGCACTGTCCCGCCCGGGACATAAACGCCCACGCTGTCCACGGTAGTTACCCTTTCCCCCAGTATAACGCCTTCCTTATCCTTCGTCCTCCACGACTTCCTGACAGTCCTGACATAAAATTTTATCACGTTTTCTATCACGAGTTTAAGGGCATTCACGATCTCGGGCTTTATGTCCTGATACGCGCCGCTCATCTCAGCCTGCGTAACCCTGATATCCTTGGATTTAAGGTTGACCCTGTCGAACTTCCTTGTATATTTCAGAACCGCTTTGTCCCCTGCGGCCGCGACATCATCGATGATCTTCGCGACGCTCTGGGCGACGCGCTTCTTTACCCTGAAATCCCTGCTCAAAAGTTTCTGAAACTGCTGGCTACCCGTACGCACTAATTTCATGACATGCCTTCCTCTCTATCCCGCCCGAATTTAAACAGACCCGTACCGGTTCTTGAATATCTGCCTGGCCTTATCAAGCGCCGCGCGCATGCCCGCGGCATCCTTGCCTCCGGCCTGCGCAAAATCCTTACGCCCTCCTCCCGAACCCCCGATATGGCTTACGGATTCCCGTATGATAGACGCGGCGTCAACACCCTTTTCCGCAAGATCGGCAGTTACTGCCACAACCATGCTGACTTTATCCTGAGAAGCGGAGGCAAGGGCTATGAACACAGGACCTGTTTTCCGCCTCAGGTCATCACAGGCCGTTCTGAGGGCCTTCATGTCGGCATTCTCAATAACACCGACGATAACGTCCGCGTCTTTGCATTTTTCGGCTCTTTCAGCCAGGGCCGATACCCTGTCGCCAAGCCCCATACCCTGCCTGTTCGCTTCTTCTTTTTTCAGCTTCTTTTTCAGCTTTCCGAAGTTATCTATAATCCCCAGAACGCGCGGCCTGATTTCATAAGCGTATTCCCTGACATCAGGACAGACGATAACGGCTTTGGCTTTAAGCACATCAAGGTCCCGGATAAATCCCGGCAATTGAGCCGTAATATCGGGGCCGACCCGCCCTTCGACACTTTCCCGGCCGGCATTACACGCCTTTATGAGATCTTCCATGTCCTTAACAAGCCAGTCCTTTACACGATCGGAAGTAACCGCCTCAATACGGCGGATACCGCTTGCGATAGAACCTTCGCTTACAATCTTAAACAGGCCGATCTCCCGTGTGTTACGCACATGGGTGCCGCCGCAAAGTTCCTTCGAACAACCGGTCACTGTTACGACCCTTACGTCGTCGGCGTATTTTTCGCCGAAAAGCGCCATGGCCCCTTCTTTTTCCGCTGCCGCCCTGTTCTTTATCTCCGTCCTGACATCCGCGGCCTCCCGTATTCTGTCATTGACAAAATCCTCTATTTTCCGGATCTCCTCATCGCTCACTTTTTTGGCATGCGTGAAATCAAACCTCAACCTCGAGTCCTCCACAAGAGAGCCGCACTGGTGCACATGCGCGCCCAGCAGGCCGCGCAGCGCGCTGTGGAGGAGGTGTGTAGCCGTATGATTTCTGGCGATCGCGCCCTTTCGTCCGGAATCCATGCGCACGGTTACCGTATCGCCGACAGTCGCCGGGCCTCGGGTTATAACACACTCGTGAATGATACGGCCGTCCGCCTTCCTTGTATTCACTATCGACGCGGACGCGCGCTTGCCCCGCAAGTCGCCGGTATCGCCTACCTGACCGCCCGCTTCTCCGTAAAAAGCGCCGCATTGCGGGTCTGTAACGATAAAAACTCGTTCCCCATCGCCTGCCGCTTCAATTACAGTCTCTCCCGTAGCCATAAAAGCAATCGCCGCCTCAAGCGGCATCTCATCCTTAGCCGGAGGCCTCGGGGCGCCCGCAAACGCGTCAGCGCTGAAAATACTCTCCTTTATCTTGCTCCCTTTCCGCGAGAGTTCTCTCCTCTCGTTCATGAGCCTCTCGTACCCGACCGTATCCATTTTGTATCCGGCTCTCTTCGCGTGCTCCTCGATAACCTCCAGGGGCAGGCCGAAAGTGTCAACAAGCCTGAACATCTCGTCTCCGGGTATAACCCTCTCCTTACGGCACGCCGATATGATATCTTTTAATTTCGGCACAGCCGTCATAAGTGTGCCGCGGAATCTTTCCTCCTCCTCCAGGATTACGGAGGCTATGTCATCCCTCCTGTTAACGAGAACCGGATACGCATCACCCATTACACCCGCGACTTTTGCCGTAAGCTTGTAAAGAAAAGGCCCGTCTGTCCGGCCGAGGAGATAAGCCCTGCGTATAAGCTTCCTTACCACATATCCCCTTTCCTCGTTGGACGGCGACACGCCGTCGCAGACGGCGAACACGGACGCGCGGAGGTGGTCCGCGATCGCGTTAACGGCAAAAGTCCCAAGCCCCGGGCAGAGCGACTTTATCTCCGAGGTTACAGGCGCAAACAGGTCTGTCTCAAAATTTGTCCTTACGCCCTGCATAACAGCCGTGATCCTCTCCAGCCCCATACCCGTATCGATATTTTTGCTGGGCAGGGGTTCCAGTTTGTCGGGCCCGACCCTGTTGTAGCCGGTAAACACGAGATTCCATACCTCTATGAAACGGCCGCAGTCACATGCCGGCGAACACCCGTCCCTGCCGCAGCCGGACGCCGGGCCCCAGTCATAAAATATCTCGGAACACGGCCCGCACGGCCCGTTCGGCCCCTCTGTCGGCGCGTTTGACGGCCAGAAATTGTCTCTGGCATCCAATTTCACTATTTTCGAATCTGGGATGCTGACATGCGAACGCCATATATCATACGCCTCGTTATCATCGCGATAAACCGATATCCAGAGGCGTTCAGCGGGAATGCCAAGTGCCGAAGTCATGAATTCCCATGCCCATAGGCACGCCTCTTTTTTAAAATAATCGCCGAATGAAAAATTGCCCAGCATCTCGAAAAAAGTATGATGCCCGCTTGTCCTGCCGACATTATCAAGGTCACCCGTCCTCAGGCACTTCTGGCACGATGCCGCGCGGCGGTAGGTTATATCCTTGCCTATGAACTGGTCCTTAAACTGATTCATGCCGGCGCTCGTAAAAAGAAGCGTCTGGTCGTCCCGGGGCACAAGGGTATCGCTCGGGACGATTGTATGCCCTTTTGCCCGGAAAAAATCCAGAAACACCCTTCTCAATTCACTGCTTTTCATCATACGGCATTATCGCTTTCGTAATATAATCAATCCCCGGATTCCGAGGCAGAACCGATGACGTCATCGATCACGTCGAAATCAAATCCCCTTTGCGCCATGTAAGCGAACAGCTTCCTTTTCCTGACTGCCGCGGGCAGCCCTTTCAGCTTTTTCATTCTCTCGCGGGCCGCGCCCATGGCGGTCTTCATATCATCCACGCACTCTTCGCTCAGGGCCCGCTTTATTGTCTCTTCACTCACGCCTTTTTTATTCAGTTCGCGCCCGATAGCGGCGGCGCCTTTCGGATTTAAGCGAAGGCGCGAGCTTATCCATGCCTTTGAGAATTTGAGGTCATCGATAAGCCCCTCGGCTTTAAGGCCTGCTACCGTAATCCTGATGACATCCTCTTTCGCGCCGCGCCGCGCGAGCCGGTCTGCCAGTTCCCGGCAGCTTCTTGGCCTGATACTCAGAAGCCGGTAAGCGTATTTTTTGGCTTTATCCAGCGCCTCCATGGATTATGTGACCAGCACCTTTTCCTTGACCTCTTTCTCCATCTTATCCAGAATCTTGGGATTCTCCCTCAAGAATTTCCTGGCGTTTTCCTTGCCCTGGCCTATTTTTTCATCCTCGTAGGAAAGCCAGTTGCCTATTTTCTTGACTATACCCTGCACCTCAGCGATATCCAGGATATTGGCCGAACGCGATATGCCCTCATCGTACATTATGTCGAATTCCGCTTTCCTGAAAGGCGGGGCGACTTTGTTTTTCACCACATTTGCCTTGACCCTGGAGCCGACGACCTCATCTCCTTTCTTGAGCGAAGCTATCTTTCTGAGGTCGATTCTCACGGAAGAATAGAACTTAAGCGCCTTGCCGCCCGTCGTTGTCTCGGGGTTGCCGAACATGACGCCGATCTTCATGCGTATCTGGTTGATGAATATCACGCATGTCTTTGATTTGCTTATTATCCCCGTTAACTTCCTGAGGGCCTGGCTCATAAGCCGCGCCTGAAGCCCCATGTGCGATTCCCCCATATCCCCTTCTATCTCATTCCGCGGTGTCAGCGCCGCGACAGAATCTACGACTACCAGGTCAACGGCGTTAGATTTCACAAGCATCTCCACTATGGTAAGGGCCTGCTCCCCGGTATCTGGCTGGGATATTAAAAGGTCATCCAGATTGACACCGATTATCTTGGCATAGGAAGAATCGAACGCGTGCTCCGCGTCAATGAATGCGGCCTGGCCTCCTGTTTTCTGGACCTGGGCTATTATGCTCAGACATAGCGTCGTCTTTCCGCTGGACTCCGGCCCGTAAATCTCGAGCACCCTGCCCCGGGGCACCCCGCCCACGCCAAGCGCCATATCCAGTGTTAAAGCCCCTGTCGGGATAGCCGCCACATCTGCCCTGAAATCCTGTCCCAGCCGCATAATGGCCCCTTTCCCGAATTCTTTCTCGATATGCGACAGTGCCATGTCCAGGGCCTTTGCCTTTGAAGACGGGACTTCCGTTTCAACAGTTTCTTTCTTTTTCTCACGCGTCATTTTAAGACTCCTTTCTGTACCTGCCCGGTATTCAGCAACATTTTTACGAAACCGACTTCTAACCCCCGGTTTATAACATTACGCTAATTAGGATATATTATTATATGGCAAGGTGGCTGATATTGTAAAGGGATTTTTAAAATGTAACGCGTCAGCCGAGAGCCGCCCTGTGCAGGACTGTATACGCGGGGCCGTCCGGCTTGAGAAT
This sequence comes from Candidatus Omnitrophota bacterium, assembly GCA_043822175.1. Lineage (GTDB taxonomy): Bacteria > Omnitrophota > Gorgyraeia > JABMRN01 > JABMRN01 > JBDRBZ01. The sequence goes on along the minus strand of JBDRBZ010000075.1, from coordinate 2,275 downwards.
GCTCTGATACAGGACGATCGAATCCACTTTAAAAGTGAGCGCCTTAAACGCGGCATTCAGGACCTCTTCTTTGATACGCTGCCTGTTCCTTGATGACTTTAAACGGCCGATTGTAAGATGCGCGCTGAAACGTCTTTCTTCCCCGGCAAAACCCATACCGGCGCACAGATCATCTATTTCCCGGGCCAGTTTCTCAAGCACTGCGCAATTACCGTCAATACCCATCCACAATACCCGCGGCGAGTCCAGCGCGGGAAATGCCCCTGCCCTGAACAGGCTCAGCTCAAAACCCTTGTAATTACAGGCCGCCTTGTCCATGATGCCTTTTAAGCCTTCCAGCATATTCTCATCCGTCTCACCGAGGAATTTCAGGGTCAGGTGAATTCTGTCCGGACAGACCCATTTTACGTCCGCGTCGGCCCTCTTAATCGCGCCCTGCACCGCGGCTAATTCCTTTTTTACCGCCTCGGGTATGTCGACAGCTATGAAGAGCCTCATCGCGTCACCATCAGCTCACGCCTGACCATGTCCAGCGCCAGGCAGGATACCTGATACTTTATATCCTTCCTGGATCCTGACAACCGGAACTCCCAGGTGCGTGTTTTCGCGCCGTTTACGACAGAAACATACACAAGCCCTACAGGCTTTTTACGGCTCCCGCCCGCAGGTCCGGCTATGCCTGTTACGCCTAAAGCGATGTCCGAACCTGAAAGCCTCTGCGCTCCTTTTGCCATGCATGCGGCAACACGGCGGCTTACCGCCCCGTACCTGTCCAGCACGCCGGCGGGCACACGAAGAATTTTCGTCTTAGCGTTATTTGAATATGCGGTCACACCCATCAGAAAATAGCCTGAGCTGCCGCTCACATTAGTTATCCTGTCACTTACAAGGCCGCCTGTACACGACTCGGCCGTCGAGATAGTTTTATGTTTAGATTTAAGGAGTGCGCCGACAGCGTCCTCGAGCTCATCCTGATCAATGCCGTATATATGGTCGCCCAGACGTTGTCTTATCTTTCTCTCGATGCGGCATATCCTGCTGTCGGCCCGGCGCGAATCAACGGCCTTCGCCGTTATCCTCAGATCCACATTCCCCGGATGGGCGTATATGCCTACGGTCGTATCTCCGGAAATAGAAAGGACGTCACGGACACGGTTATTGACACGTGATTCGATGAGGCCCGCCGTTCTCAATGTCCTGCTCTTTATGACACATGCCCCTGCGCAGCAATTTTCCCGCAGATAGGCAGCGCCATAATCCTCAAACATGGGCGCCATCTCACGCGGGGGGCCGGGCAGCGCCATGATAAGCGCGCGGCCGTGCCTTAGAACCACTCCGGGGGCGGTGCCTACGCTGTTTCTGAAAACCGCCGCGTTGCGCGGCACGAGAGCCTGCTTACGGGCGACAGCCGGCATGCGGGCCATGCCCTTTTTCCTGAAATACTTACCGATATCACTTAGCGCTGACGTCGCGGATTTCATGCCCTTCGCGGAGAACGCGGCGATACAGCCCATGGTTATGTCATCCACCGTGGGCCCGAGCCCGCCTGTAGTTATTATAAGATCGGATCTGGAAAGCGCTGTTTTCAGCGCTGACATAAGCCTCGCGCGGTTATCACCCACTGTTGTGTGGAAATAGACGTTAATGCCCAAAGAGGCCAGGGCCCGGGAAAGATAAACAGCGTTTGTGTTTACGCCCTGCCCCAGGAGGAATTCTGTACCGACGGCAATTATTTCGGCATTCATGTAAGAATTTATGTGACCCGCGATTTACTTTGCGGCCGTTTTTGACCCGTAGCTGAAGTTTACGATCTTTGATTTGCTTAAATCCACATTCGGCACTATTATGCACGAACCGTTCTCTGCCGCGAACTTTGACCTGCGCACCCCTATATCCAGCACCTTTACCCTCTCTCCCGAAGGAAGAGATATCTCATCGCCTATCCTGAAAGGCCTGTCGATCATAAGAAGAAATCCGGATATTATGTTGGCAATGGTATCCTGCGCGGCCAGCGCCACGGCCAGCGAGCCGACACCCAATGTCGTTATAAGCGCGTTTATGTTCAAGCCCATTTTAGCGAGAACAATAAGCATTGCAACGGTCCATATCGCGATGCCCGCGCTCTTCGAGATGAGCGGAAACAGCTCGTCATCAAGCGTGCTCTCTGTCTTTTCGACGACATTCTGCTTGTACCATTCCAGGCCGCCGTACACCATCCTGTTGACCCACAAAGTAACGGCCAAAATCGCAGCCACGCCGAACATCCTGGCCAGCG
>JBDRBZ010000074.1:0-3253 GCA_043822175.1 Candidatus Omnitrophota bacterium | reverse complement strand
GGACGCGCTCCTCCGGCTGCATCCAGCAGCATCCAGATTGCTCAGCAAGATTGTCATACCGGGGCGCTCCGCGTCAGACGGGACTTGTCTGTCCGTTACACTCAAAAAACAAAATCAGATTTGAAACGGGTAACAATTTGTTTCATAAAATTATATTATAAGAAAATAAAACCCGTAAAAGAATTAGGTAAGTTGTTATTATTTGGAACTGCTTGTTTAGGTGGATTTGGAGATTCCATTATTAGCCATGTTGCTCTTTGGAGTCTGGTGCCTATGTTTGCCGGCGAGATGACCAGGAGAATGATAATTGAGCTGATAGAAGATATCGCATTAAGAAATTTCCTGATGGAGTTGCTGAAAGTTAAAAGAGAGAAGAAAGCCCAACCCAATGATAGTTCATTCGGCATCGGCAGTAAACCAGGAAAAATTTCCAGCCCCATCAACATCGTAGCCACTTCCGTGGAAGAGCTTATTCGCTACTGGCAGGTAACAATCTTGATTAAGAACTCCGCTGAAGGCCGGCCGGTTTTGCACTGGGGGATATGGGATAAAGGGGAATGGCGGAGTCCTCCTCCGCATATGTGGCCTTTAGGCGGCGGGACATGGAACGCTGAAGGGGGCTCTGCCGCGCGCACGAGAATGGAAAAGTTTTCTCCCGGCGAATACGCGGTTACGTTGTTTATCCCTAAGAAAAGCGCCTGCGGGGAACTTGTGTTTGTGGTCAAATATGAACAAACCGGCAGATGGGACAATTACGCCGGACTTAATTATCACATCCCGCTGACAAAAGCCATGACAGGAGACCGTCAGCTTTTTGTGAGTACAGATAAGGAAGCGCGGTTGCACTGGGGAATAATTTATAAGGGTAAAGACTGGGATTGCCCTCCGGAAAATATCTGGCCCGGCCATATGAAAACCTGGCGAATGGAAAACGGCAGTGCCGCTCAGACGCAAATGTGCCATTTAAGGAATTCTATACATTCTGTTGCCTTGTCCCTGCCTAAAGACCCCTGTTTTAAGGAAATGGGTTTTACCTTTCATTATGCTCCCTATTCAGATAAAAGCTGGGAAACCCGAACCTTTGACCTGCGGTTTCCCGATATAGCAAAATGCGCTGAGCCGCGAAAAGATTATGTTACCGTAGCTGAAATGCGACTTCCTCTGGAAAAGATAATCTGGGGTGAGGCGATGACGCTTAAGGCCGGTATTGAATCGGATATTTCTCCTGATAGTATTGGGGCTCAAATACTGGTTGTTACGCCTGGCGGCGCGCATCAGGTAATTCCTATGAGTTGTCTAAACATGGGGAAAGAGGGGCTGCTTGAATTTTCAGGCACATTTTTACCTACCGGTCCCGGGGAATATAAATATATGCTTCGGGTTAAAACCGAGGAAGAAGAAATAAGCATGCCTTGGAGCAGAGTGACAGTTTCAGTGCCTTCGGGAGAGACCTGGACCAAAGGCCCTGTGTGCGCGGAGGTGAAAGTCTTTGAGAACGCGTCTGTTTGCGTATGCAATTATCAGGCCGTGGGGGATGAAAAGAAGGCTCAGGAATTGGGATTAAACGCCGTGCTGAACATGGCCGAAGAGTTAAACCTTAATTTTTCCGGGACCTCCGGGATTATTTATAAAAAGATTGGATGTGCTGATGGGGCGCATAACGTTATCGACCAGGAAAAGATTAAAACGGCTGTTGCGTGGGTAAAAAGGCAGATAGAGAAGGCGGAAAAAGAAGGCAAGACGATAAAAATCGGTATCAATTGCCGCGCCGGTATCGGCCGTTCCGGTTCAATTGCCGCGGCCTGTGTCTATGCCCTGAAGCCGTATCTTAGTTATGAGCAGGCTGTGGAACTGGTTAAACAGGCCAGGCCTGAGATCTGGCCGCATAAGGGGCTTAAAGAAACTTTGGAGACACTTTATCCCCGTAAAGACGCGCTGGGTCAGTTTGAACAAGGGCTTGGGGAGATGGTTTCCCGGGGAGAGATGCCTGTTTTTATGGTGAGCCTGGATTCGCTTTGGGATAAAGACGCGGACTGTCTAAACACGGAGGTATTTCAGCTTGCGCGCGGTGTGAGTAAGTCCGGCGGGATATTATGCCTGAGCGCGGAGAGAGACCTTCCTTATGTCAGCGCCAGGGTGTGGGCTCAGACGGATAAACGCGGGTTCCATTGGCAGTTTGTGATATTGGGTGGGGACATCTATGTCTGGGACGAGGTGCTGCGGGCTTATTACCGGCTGTTGGAGGTCTCTGCGCGGGATCAAACGCGGCTCCGGCAAAAACTGGCTGGATTTTTTAATCTTGCGCAGGATAGTTTTATAACTGTCCCGGACATTCTTTCGGGGGTGTCCGCGGGACAGCAGGATGAGTCCGCGAGGTTAAAGGAATATTTTCCCTGTATCGCGCGGTTTCTCGCTATGGGAGATAATAAGGAAAAAATAGATGCCGCGCGCGGGAAGGCGTTAGCGAAAATCACCGCCAAAATCCCCGCTCAGCGGGCCGCGGGAAAGCCGGTTGAGTTTAAACCAGAGAGTTATCAAGCGTCTAATCATCCGGTGATGCTTCCCCGGGGGCGTCCGGTGGTACTGCGTTTCGGCTGTGCCGGCGCCGCTTATCTGGGGGTAAAAAATGCCCGGGGAGACTGGGAACGGATATATGTGGCGCTGGTAAATCAAAAAAGAACGGCAGTGGTATATGACCCGGATGTTAATGTATGCAAGTTTATCTCTTTTAATGAAGCGGGTAATGAAGCCGTTTGGGAAAACGCGGAGATTTCTTTTCCCCGGATTTCGCTTAAACCGGGGATAGTTTTTACCACTTTGCCTGTTGATGCCGGAGGCGGGATTGATCCGAAGACAGGAGAGGTGTTTACCCGTAACGGATTCAGGCAGGTGCAGGAAAAGGTCGTGCTTAATGAAGAGTTGGGAATAAATGATTTTATCGGGACATATTATGTCACGGGACATGAGCAGGTTGGCGAGGAAACCCGGTTTATTCACGGAGATATTAGAAGGAAAAAGGGTGGGGCGGAGGAAAAAATACAGGGGATATATGAATTTTCCAGTCAGGATGGCACTAAAGTTATTACCTGTGCCAGCAATCCGGAAGGGTATCCTGTTCCATATCATGAATACAATATTGAGGGATATCCCTCGGTCAAGCTGTATTCCCGTAAAGGTGTTTTATTTTCAGTAAGCGGGCATCGCGCGCTAAATACGGATTTAGGTACAGAAAAAGAGTTTGGGGATATGATTG
>JBDRBZ010000073.1:0-6883 GCA_043822175.1 Candidatus Omnitrophota bacterium | reverse complement strand
GTAAACCGTAAAGGAAGGAGAATGCGTTATGAAGGAAATCAAGGTAGACTTGATGGGCAAGGGAAAGAGCTTCGCCCTGGTCGTGTCCAGGTTTAACGAGTTCATTTCCGCTAAACTGCTTGACGGCGCAAGGGATACGCTCGTCCGTCACGGGGTTTCGGAAGATGACCTCACGCTTGTCTGGGTGCCGGGATCATTCGAGATCCCGATAGCCGCGCAGCGCCTGGCCCGATCGAAGAAGTTCGACGCCGTTATATGCCTGGGTACGGTGATACGGGGCGCGACGCCGCATTTTGACTTTATCGCCGGTGAGGTGGCCAAGGGCATAGCGAAGATATCGCTTGACGGCAGCGTGCCGTGCGTATTCGGCGTGATAACATCGGATACGCTTGAGCAGGCCATAGAGCGGGCCGGCACAAAAAGCGGCAACAAGGGCCGGGACGCGGCCATGACGGCGCTTGAGATGGCGAATCTCTGCGGAAAGATATAAACCGCACCATGACAGGAGATGACCGTGAGAAGAAGGACAAAAGGAAGGGAATGCGCGCTTAAGATCCTTTACGCCGTCAATATCAGGAAGGATACGGCGGCGGAGTGCATGGATGATTTCTGGAAAAATCAGGGCGTAAAAAATGATGAGGTCAGGGAATTCGCCTCTTATCTGGTCGCGGGCGTTACCGAAAACATCCATGCCATAGACGAAATGCTCCGAAAATATGCCACGAACTGGCAGCTTGAGAGAATGGCGGTTGTTGACAAAAACATCATGAGGATCGCGGCCTTTGAGCTTCTTTACGCCGATAATATCCCGGCCAAAGTTACCATAAACGAGGCCGTTGAAATGGCGAAGAAGTACGGGGACAAGGATTCGAGCAAGTTTGTAAACGGCATTCTCGATAAGATAAACAAGGACGAGGCGAAAAAACCGTAGGCGGTTATGGCAGGGCGCGAATACGACATATACATGAAGCGCGCCTTAGGGCTCGCTTTAAAAGCGGAAGGCATGACAAGCCCGAATCCGCTGGTCGGGGCTGTTGTGGTAAGAAGCGGCAGGGTGGTGGGCGAGGGATATCACCACAGGGCCGGTATGCCCCACGCGGAGATAAATGCCCTCAGAAAGGCCGGACGCCTCGCGCGAGGCGCAGTTTTGTATGTCACCCTAGAGCCGTGCGACCATTTCGGGAAAACTCCACCGTGTACTGACGCTATTATAAAAAGCGGTATCAGAAAAGTCGTCATAGGCATGAAAGACCCAAACCCGATAAATAACGGAAGCGGCATGCGCCGGTTAAGCAGGGAGGGGATAGAGGTAGTCTGGGGTGTATGTGAGGGCCTGGCGAAAAACATCAATAAGCCCTATATTAAGTTTGTTACAACCGGATTGCCGTTTGTGACCCTCAAAATAGCCGAGTCGCTGGACGGTAAAATTGCCACTGCAACGGGGCAGAGTAAATGGATATCGAATGAACAATCCCGTGCTTACGTAAATATCCTGCGCTCCGGCGCGGATGCCGTTATGGTGGGTATTAATACCGTGCTCAACGATGACCCCATGCTCCTGCCTAAGGCGACTTTCCGCAAAGAAAGAAAAAGAGTTATCGTTGATACGAATCTCAGGATTCCGATGAACTCGAAATGCGTGATCACGGCTAAAAAGTCACCTGTGATCGTGGCCACAGCAAAAGGCAGAATCAGCCGGAAGCGCAGGCTGCTCGGGGAAAAGGGCGTGGAGCTGGTTTTTTTACAGCCAAAGAAAGGGAAGGTGTCCCTGACCTGCCTCATGAGGGAGCTCGGTGAAATGGGTATAGTCAATGTTCTGGCAGAAGGGGGCGGCCGGCTCGCCGGCGGTCTCTTTGACGAGGGGCTTGTCGACAGGGTGGTTTTTTTTGTGGCGCCTATGATATTGGGCGGCGAGAAAGCCGTTACAGCGGTCAGGGGAGAGGGCGTTAAGCAGATAAAGGACGCTATCCGCGCAGGGAATATCTTTGTCAAAAGGTTCGGTGATGATGTGATGATACAGGGCGATATCCAAAGGTGATAATATGTTTACGGGAATAATCGAGGAGCTGGGCATTGTCTCCGCTGCCGGAAGAACCGGCGCTTTTGAAGTGACGGCGGACAAGGTATGCCGTGATGTGGAAAGAGGAGACAGTATCGCGGTAAACGGTGTATGCCTGACTCTTACGGAAATCAAGGGCAGGCGGTTGAGGTTTGACGTCATGGCGGAAACGCGCGAACGGTCCAATCTGGGAATGCTCAAAGCGGGCGAAAAAGTGAACCTCGAACGGTCATTAAAAGCGGGCAGTTACATAAGCGGACATTTTGTATACGGGCATATCGACTGCATGAGGAAAATTGTAGAATTCGGCAAAGAGCCGGGCAGCGCTTACCTCGATATCGGCGCCGAATCGCCGGATTTCCGTTATATCGTTGAAAAAGGTTCTATAGCCGTTGACGGCATCAGCCTGACGGTAGGCAAGATCCTGCCCGATAGAATCAGGCTCTATCTCATCCCGCATACCATCCAAAACACCACGCTTTCTTTCAGGAAGCCCGGCGACGCGGTAAATGTTGAATTTGACATGCTCGCCAAGTATGTGACAAACCGCGCCCCGCTCGAAACCGCCATAACATCCGAATTCCTCGAGAGAACCGGCTTCGCGCAATAAAAGAATCTGCGATTTCTGTCCTTTCGGGCCTGGCGTGACAGCGAACATGCCGGGGGATGGGAGGGGGTAGTCGCGGGGGCGCTCGGGAAAAAAGATACGCTCTTTTTTACTCGCTCTGTTACAAATCGCTAATCGCTGTTTATAGACGCGATCTTGAATTTAGCGTTTGTCTTTTGCGATTTGTAAACGCCCCGCTCCTGCCCCCTCCCATCCCCCGGCACTGCCAAGCCCCATGGGCGCTGCCGCGACAACTCCTCCAAGCGTGCCCGCTAAACAAAGAGCGAAGCAAATCGCGGTTGAATATTGGCGCGATGTATGATATATTTGAGAAAACATTGGAGGTGAATGATGAGAAAAGGATTAGTAATCGCGGTGGCAATTATTTTCATGGCAGCATGCCTGACCGAAACAAGTTTCGCCGCCAATAACATGATTAAGAAATTGGGCAGGGGCATAGCGAATGTCGGCACGTGCCCGCTCGAGGTTTTCAAAGGCATTTCCGACGCCAATGATGAAGACGGTTTCTGCGCAGCGATAACCTGGGGCGTACTCCAGGGGATATGCAAGACCGTGCTGAGGGCCGGCGTCGGCGTTTATGAGATTGTTACTTTTCCCATTCCGATGCCCAAGGATTACGATCCCATACTGACGGATCCCGAGTTTTTCCTGTCCGAAGATTGAGATTGAGAAAGCGGTTTTTTCAGAACCGAGGAGGGTCAAATGATGGTGTTTCTAGTGAAGGTTCTCGGCATATTTGTGGCCGGTTTCGGAATCTCCATGATGTTTGATCCCGGTGTGTTTGATAAGGCAGTATCCTATTGTCTCGGCAAAGGCCGGGTAAGATGGTCCGGCGTGGGCAAGATCGTGGGAGGGCTTGTATTTATATCAGCGGCGCCGCACTGCGCCCAGAAGGGGTTTATCGCCTTATTGGGATTGCTCGGCGTGATAGGCGGTGTGCTCATGATGATATTCGGCATAGGCAAAGCCGAGACTATTCTCAAATGGTGGTCCCAGCGCCCGCCTGTTACAAAAAAACTGGTAGCCTGTATATATTTTATAGCCGGCACACTCATTGTATTTTCTGTCTGAAATCCGCGAGTCGTAAACACCCGGTGACGCTTTTCACAACCTGCTGTGATTCAATGGATTACACAACAAATGCGAGAACGCGTATTTGTTGCATAATCCATTGATATATTAGAAGTTACGAAAATCGTCTCCAGTACTGAGTCCCCAATACTGATACTGACCAATACCGATTTGCCTCCAAGCGGCGACTAAATTCTGGCTTAAAGAATGTAGAAAACTGTTACAATAGTGTTACATAATTATGACAATAAAAAGGTAGCATGTGGTATACTTCAATCATGTGGCATTATAGACATGATAAAGTTGTATGCAAAAAGAATTTGAAAATACGGCCTTTGTTTAGGGCTGTAGCGGTTGTCGTGATTTTTACCGTTATCTTCCAGAATATCGCCTGGGCAAACCTTGATTGCCGTTCTAATCATAACGTCTCAACCTTACAGGCTCCATCCGGATTCGTAGACTTTGGCGGGGATGTACCTGACGGCCATGGTGTGATCTTCCGGACATCGGCCATAGGTGAGTATATAGTCAGGCAAACAGACGGGGATGGATTTGAGGATTTCAGGCGCAAAATTATTTACAGGCCGTTTAAGGATAAGGATTTGTTTGTCGTGTTTGATTTTAACGGCAAGCGTAGGGAGGGTATCGGCGGCGAAAGGCAAGCCTGGTGCATTCCGTGCGTGATTACAGACAGTATTGATGCGAAGGCTCCCGGGAAAGTATGGCCCTATGAGCTCGTAGTGTATGCTGAAAATGGGAACAGGCATGTGCTCGTGCGAAGGCCGGGAGAGGCGGTCGCGTTTGAAGCAAAAACCGAAACAGCTGTGGCTTCGGCTCAGGACGTTGCAGCGCAGGAGGTAGGTGGGGAAGATGACCGCGCGTCTGTCGCAGAATCGCTTGCCGGCGCGTTCACTGAATTTAGAGAGTGCCTGGCCGATATCTTAACGGTTAACAGCGCACATGAGTTGATCCTGCGAACAGCCGCTCTTGTCACGGTTTTTTCGATCCTGTTCGGCCCTCCGCCCGCGTGGGCGATCGCCGCCATTCTCGTTTTACTGGTAAGCAGAATTATCCAGCCGGAACTGATGCCTGTATTTGCGGACTATTACCCGTATTTGAGGGAGCGCGGGATCCTGCCCGATATTTCCAGTAGGCCTTTTGTGTGGAGCAAAAAGGGAAGGCACGGCGGGAAGGGCCAGCATCCAAAAGGCGGGGGCGGGCAGGCGTCTCAGGTTCCGCAGCCCGGCCAGCAGCCGGCACAGCCTTTGTCTAAAATCGATATAAACAAAGCTACGCATGAGGAAATAGTTCAGCGGCTTGAAGCGGCGTTAAATATCACGAAACAGGCGGCCAAGCGCATGGCGGCGCGGATAAGCGAGAGAATAGCCGGTGAGGGGCCTTTCGGGGCACTGGCGGAACTAGCAAATATCCAGGGGATAGGAGGAGGCAGTATATCGCGCCTTGATAAATACTTTTATTGCGCCGGGGCTTCACGGGCGGCTATACAGGCGTTTAACGAAAAATATGAGATAAGAAGGATAGAAAAGCCCGAAGAACAGGAGCTGGTTGTTGGTATAGGGGGATATGTGGCGCAAGAGGAATGCCGTCAGATAGTTTATAACATGACAGAGAGATATATCCATGACGCGATACAGGCTATCAGGGAAGGGAGGAGCAGTATATTCAAGCCGAGCATACCCCCTGACTTATCCCAAGAGCTTATGGAGGCAGTATACAACATCGGCAAGCACGTCCCGGACCTGGCATACAAGATTTACAGGAGCCTGCCAGTTGAACACAGCTCTTTTTTTGTAGGATACATTCATGGGCAGCTAAAAGATGTGAGGCCGGAGGCCGCTGACTGGTTCGTAAGATTTTTTAATGCGCGGAGCGAACGGGAAGCCAAAGACATATATACAGCTTCGGGTGCATATAATACAGAATCCAACAGCCTTAAAGGCACGTTGCATCTTTTTCTGGTATACGCCTTTATTTATGAATGCAGCAATGTCGTTACTGTAAAAGATTTCATGGCCCGGTACAGGCCGTTTATGAATGCCGAAGGCGGCCTGCCGTTTCTGATTTCCGCTACAGTGCTTCCGCTTATGGACGGCGCTGAAATGATAGACGGAAAGCAAAGGCCGTGGCTAAAGACAGGTGAGGCCCATGCCTTTATAGACATGTTAGTGGATATCAGTGGCCGTGTTTTTTTCCGGTCGCTCGATCAGGGGAATTGGCCGAGGGATTCCAGAAGCCGGATTACAGCCCGGGGTGATTATGTGATTTTAGACCGGCACGAACGGGCGGATACAATCGATCTTACGAAACAGGCGCTTAGCGGGTCCAGGGATTACGCTAGTGTGGCATCAAGCCTGGCGGAAGAAGGAGCCCTTATCCAGGGCCGCGCGCGCACGGATTTTCTTATTATCTCAAAAGATGTCCCCGAGGCTGAATGCGGGGCCCTCGCGCAGTGGTATGCGGATAAAGGTATGGACGTAAAAATATACCGTTTTACTCCGGGTTTTATCACACTGACCGGCGCGGGCGGCAGGTTGTACCGCCAGGAATTTTCCCATCTCGATACGGTCATTAATTTTATAGACGGCGAGTTTACAAACGACGGCATCCCGAGGCTTCTTATAGATCCTTGCTATCACGAGGGAGTAAAAAATGACCCTGATTTTATGCGCTTTTTGGAAGATCAAAAAGACGCGTTTAAGCTGGAAATCATCGAAGAGCGTGACATCGCCCTGAATCTTGCCAATTTCACCATGACTTATGATAAGGAAGGACGAAAGGTCCTTGTCTTTAACGGGGGAAGCGCTACCGTAAAAAAGCTTAACCTGAAGGAAGGGCGGTACCGCGAATGCGCCCCTCCGATAATGTACATGGCCTCATGCAAATCAGGAGTCGGCAGGTGCCTTACCCAGCATTATCCTGCGCAGGAATTAGAAGGGGACAGGCATGTGGAATGGTATGTGGACGGTTTCGATGACTTTGACAGCATCCTCTTGTATATATATGCAAGAATGTCACCTGAAATGACAGCTTTCAGGCATATCCTGCCGCGGTATCTCATGAAAGATATTAATATACATGCCAGTGATAATCCGGATGTGAACCCG
>JBDRBZ010000072.1:0-5456 GCA_043822175.1 Candidatus Omnitrophota bacterium | reverse complement strand
CTGTATTCCTGTCTCCTGAATCTCTGGGGCATGCACCGGACGCCGCATTTAAGAAGCGCGGATACAAGCCTGTCCCTCTCGCTTACAGCCTGAAGCCTCTCTGCGTCATTCATCGTCATGCGCCTGGACAATATCACGCATAGCGCGAGTGTATTCTCGACCATGTCCTCGAAATAATCCCTGAAAAGGATTTCATCCCTGTATATTTTCGTCACCCTGCCGTCAGGCCCGGTCTGCGGGGACATCGCCTTATGAATGCCCGGGATGCCGTTGCCCGGCGGCAGGAATCCGAGCACCGCGTCCTTCCACACGCTGCCGGCGTTTTGTTCCAATCTCGTCAGTATACGGCCGAGATTTATAAGGCTTGTATTCTGCGCGTCTGTCCCTTCTCTGCACAGTACGGCAATGCAAGTAAGGTTTTGTACCGCTGTTTCCGGGCGGACCAGCCGCAGGTTGCGCAAATAGTCTACGGTATTGGTAACGTCATCGTCCGTGATCAGGACGGTATCGCCGCGACGTGACAATATCTCTATGGCCTTGACCAGGACGTAATGGGATTTGAGAAGGCCTTTTGTATGCGCCTCGCCTTGCCGCGAGGCATCAAAATCAATCCACTTCGGCTGCTGAAACACCACGCTGCCGTTTGCGAAGAAAGCCTGAGCCAGATCGATCGAACCGTTTGTCGGCCGTATAAACAATTCACGCAGCGTTAACGCCCTCCCCATTCTTTCATCATGCGCGCCGACATTGAATCCCATGAAACCGTCTTCTTCTGTTATCCCCATTGTCAGGCAGTTGTCAGCAAGCGCAAGCACCTCATCATCCGAAAGCCGGTCAATTTCGGAAAAAACCTCATCCTTAAGCGGGTGGTTCCTTAACAGAAATGTCTCAACAAAGCTTCTGTCCTGCTCAGCAGAGCGCCTCTTTTCCAGAAAAACTTGCATCCACGGATTCTCTATAAGCCTCCACGCCGCGCACCTTTCCTTCATTCTCGCTACGAGCGCCCTGTAAGCATCGCTTTTGTGCTCTTTCGCGGCCGTGCCTGAACGCGTAATATGCTTAATCTCATGCTCGAAAACAGCCTCTGCGTCAGGATCGTTTTCTTTCGCGAGCAGGTCCCGCAAAATGAGCTCGCCGAACCATATGGTCTGGGTGCCTTTCCCCGCATGCACTATCGAGAATTTTTCTTCGCCGCCCGGATTTACCATGGACACGCCTTTTACGATGCCGATCATAATATCCCTTGCTGTAAGCGGCGCATCACTCCTGGGCGGATACATGGCGAGATATTTATTGATATAACCTTTGAGCCTTTCAATTTCATACGGCCTTAAAATAGTCGCGGCCGCCGCGCCGAAATCGTCTTCCCTTCCGCTGAAATTTTCGATAGGCTGCGGCACGTAGAACACCGGCTCGTCGGTAAGCCGCAGTTTTACGACTTTGCCCCTTTCGATCCATTCCCTGATCTTCGGGTTTACGACACGCTTATTGTCAGCTTTTTCGCCGCCTATATCTTTCTGCCGCACGGTACGGGCAGCCACAGTAATGGTCAGGGGGAATACGCTGTTTTCAACAGCCTCGATGGCGGCCTTCATTTCCGCGGCGCTCTGATACCTATTTTCGGGATCTTTCAGCGTAGATTTATTGACGACACCTGCAAAGGCCTGCCATTCACGCGGCATCTTCTTGCGCAGCTGCCTTTCCCTGAACCATGGATAGAAATCCTGAAAATTAAAATAATTCACGCGTGCGTCATTCGTCGCGAGCTCAAATAACGTAACACCCATATGGAAGATATCCACCGCTGCGGTAAGCTGATTTTCTTCCGCATAGGAAATTTCCGGAGGGGCATACGTCTCATCAGCTGCCAGGTCATTATTCGGTATCGCGGAAAACCCGGGCATCCATGCTATGCCAAAATCGATTATTTTTATATCCCCTTCGCGGGTAACCAGTATGTGTCTCGGGCTTAAGTCCCTGTGTATGATGCCGTAATCGTGTAGTACCGTCAGCATATCGAGGATCTTTTTAAAGGCATCCAGCTTTTCCCTTATCCCTTTACGCAGGAATGCGGCCTTAAGATTATATCCCTCTATCTTTTCCATTACTATCCAGCCGTAACCTGTCGGATCATCCCTATACGAGGGTTCCACGTAACTGTCGATATACTTGGGAGCAAACAAGTACCCGTCTTCCCTGAGCCTTTTGAGTATGGCGATTTCCCTTTCGAAAAGGTTTTGGGCGCATGGATCATCCTCGAACATCATGCATTTTACGACTACGGTTTCTCCGGTATCGCAATTAACCGCTTCATGCACATCCCCTGAGGCGTATCCGCCGATCCTTCTTCCGATTTTATACCTTGGCGCGCGCTCTCCGGGCTTCGTGAGAATGCCCCTGTTCCTGATAATATCCCTTACACGCATGGCGTTTCCCTCGGCCAGCATCCGGAAATCATCGGTTGCAGAACCTGACGTCTGAGAAAACCTTATACCCCCGGCAAGCGCCGCGCGGATTTTTAAATTACGCGTTCTCCTGTCCCAGAAGGCCCCGGTAAAATAGGTATGCCTGGCGCCCATGATAACAGGTCTGATTTCGCGGAAAAAAGCCAACTCGAGCGGCGTCATCTCATATTCCGGGAGCAGCCCCTTCTCATTGAGGAGAATCAGTTCAAACGCTGTCGCTATGATATCGTTCAGACGTAAACGGCTTGTAGTGGGCATTTCAGGTTTTTTCCCGGGCAGGGCAAAATATTTTTCCCTGACCGAGGTGAGCGGAAGTATTAACGCCTCAATCCGGTCATATGTCCTTGCGTCATCATAGGCGATTACCTGCATGAGCGCCTCTATGCTCTTGTGTGTGACGGCCCTTAAGAAAAGCAGGTCATCACGAGACGTCCTTTCGGATAAGACTATCTTACCGTCAGAACTCAGGAGTGAATCGGCAGAATGGTTCTCTTCGAGCAGAGCCCGCGCGGAAGCATCGCTTTCAGCGTGTATGATTTCATGGTACCCTTCTATCGCCCGCCTCTCCGCGGCCCGCATGACACCGATGTCCTGCGTCGCGGTCCATCTCGGGAGCGCGCACGCATCGTCCACAAACACAACGCTGTTGACCGCAAGCGCCAACAGCGTCACCACGCACACGCGCCTGTACGCTAATTTCTCTTTAATATGCATGGTAGTAAATTTATCATATTCTAATAGCTTATATGTCACAGTACGGTAACATTTATGTCATAATAATGCCTCAGAGTACCGGTGACGTTTTTTGCAACTATCTGAATATCCTAGGGTTATGCAACAAATACGCCATCATGCTGCACATCTGCGCCCAAGTATCACCGATTGACAAAGAGCCGTCAGGGCACTATAATGTATTCTCAACATGCAGGTTTCTGCCGGTATGTGAAAAGTGAGGTGTTAATGGCCCTTAGAATAATTCTTGCCGGATGCCTTCTCGCATGCTCAACTCTTATTTATGCGCACACCGCGTCAGCCGAAGTAGATCTCGAGGCAAACGGTTTCGATTGGCTCAACTACTCGCTTAACCAGAAAGGCGAGTTTGTCAATGCCGTGTTCGACATTAACGGCATCGATAAGACAAAATACAGCGTGAAAAACGGCGTCGAGGCCCTGGACAAATTCTATTACACGATCTACAAGGACGGCCCCAAGAATGCCGACGTAACCCGTTTTCTCGAAATGAAATCCGTGAGAATACTGACAGACCTTATTAACTATAAAGAATAGGAGGATCCTATGAGAAAAATACTGATACTGTGCCTGATCGCCTGCCTGCAGGCCGGCATGATTTACTGCGAGAATAATCCGGCCGCCATAACAACGGATGAGGAAGGCGAGCCCGTAACTCCGCTTGATATCGGAGGCACTGACCCTTATAAAGACACCGACGGCTGGACGATAATAGCCGATGACCCGATAGAGGCCCAGCAGGAAGGGCTGGAAGGCGCCGACATGGACGCCGAAACCGATGACGAGAATTTTGACGAGATGCAGGATTTCTCGGACGACAGCATACGCGAACAGATACAAAGCGGCAGGTTCAGGGACGACGAGGATTAAGAATAACTTTCAGGCAGTCGCCCGCTTCAGCGACCATTTTAAACCCGCGCGCCGCCTCATCAAGAGGAAGCCTATGCGTAATAAGCCCTCCCACGGGCACACGTCGGGCGCGAATTAGTTCAAGCGCGGTACTAAGATCACCCGGACTCCCTCCGTATGAAGGCATGAGTTTTATCTCATTCCTCCAGAACGAGTTAATAGGAACGGGCAGACTCACGTCAGGCTCTGTGGTGGCAAAACATAAAACCGTCCCGCCGCGGTCAACGCAGCCGAGCGCTTCCTGAAACGCTTTAAGCGCGCCCGCGCAGACTATGACAATATCCGCAAGCCGTCCCGCGTTCAGTTTCTTCACCTGGCCCGGGATATCGCTGCCCGAGGCCAATACACTATCCGCCCCCAACCTCTTAGCGGCGTCAAGGCGGTACTTGTTTATGTCAAAAGCCATTATCCTGCCCGCTCCGGAAGCCCTGGCAAGCATAATGTGGAGAATCCCCGAGATACCGCTGCCGAGCACCAGCACACTCTGCCCTGGCCTCAGACCGGCAACACGCTGCCCGCGCACGACGCATGCCAGAGGTTCAACAAAGGTGCCATCTTCATGCGAAACCTCATCCGGCAGGACAAACACGCCCCTGTCGACATTAAGCGCCGGTACGCGCACATATTCAGCAAATCCGCCGGGGAAATAATTGGTGGTATGCAACGTCTCACAAGCGGTATGATACCCGTTCAAGCAGTAATGGCACGTATTGCACGGCACGTGGTGGGAAACAAACACCCTGTCTCCTTTGCGGTAAGCGGTCACCCCTTCACCCACTTCCGCTATCTCCCCCGCTATCTCATGCCCGAGCACAAGCGGCGCCTTTTTGACCCGGTACCACTCCATGACATCGCTGCCGCAAATGCCGCTCGCCGCCACTTTTACAAGCAGTTCGCCCGGGCCGGTCTTCGGCTTGGGCATGGTTTCAATCCTGACATCTTTATTGTTATAGTATTTTGCGACGCGCATATTCCGCCTACTTCTTCTTGCCGCCTGCTATATCCTCGTAAACCTTCATAGCCTTCTTAACATTGGCGTCTTCATGAATAACCGCCTGCAGCGCCCGCGCCATGGCAACGGGATGCGGGCTCTGCCAGACGTTACGCCCGAGGTTAATCCCTATGGCGCCTTTCTGCATACCGTCATAAACAAATTCCAGCACCTGCTTTTCTGTTTCGCATTTCGGCCCCCCGGCCATCACGACAGGCACCGGGCACCCTTTCACGACCTTGTCAAAATCCTCCTCGCACCAGTACGTCTTGACTACCTTTGCCCCGAGTTCGGCGGCAATGCGGCAGCATAACGCAAGGTACCGGGCAGTCCTTTTTTCC
>JBDRBZ010000071.1:0-4036 GCA_043822175.1 Candidatus Omnitrophota bacterium | reverse complement strand
CCTTGACCTCAGGCGTTAACCTCCCGTTTAGCTCTTCCATCACTGTTTTCTTTACGCTCTCGCTATCAGCCAAAGTTTCTGCCGTTTCAAATATCCTTCTTTTCATATCTTCAGGGAAAGCCGCGCCTTCATAATTTTCGATCGCGCCGCCGGTCATACCCACAGCGGCCGGCGACCAGGCTACCAGCTCACCCGTGTCAACCGGACGAGGCATGAAAATATCATCGAATAAATCCGCGTGGCCGCGCAGGTCCATGGCCCCCTGCATCCCATCTGTTCCCTCCGGCTCTGCCTCCATCTGCATTATGTACTGGTACCATTTACCTTTGAAGAGAACATCTATACCGCCGCTTTCGTTTACGCCCGTGAATACTTTCTCAACCCTGCCGCCGCCCACGTCGAATTCAAGCCAGTATCCTTCGACAGGTATCCCGTCTTTTGTTTCAACGGACTTTTTAACCGGTTTGGAGACATACTTTATGTTTTCAGGCTCATACTTTCCTTCCGACTGTAAAATCGCCTGAGCCACGGGCATAACAGGAGCAGGCATATTGCCGTTTGCCCAATAATAATCCCAAATCGCGCGCGCCAGCTCATCCGTGACATCATCATATCGGACATCTTTTCCTTTCCCCGAACCTGTTATCGCGAAAAATAACAGGTCACGCATGAATTTCTCATTGTTTATCCAGGGTTGAGGCATGTCCCCGGCCTTTTCCGCCCATTCTATGCCGGCTGACCGCGCATACAACTCCGAGAATATAGAATTGTCTTTTACCATCAATCCCGAAGGCGCATTCGTGCCGGGCGTGGAAAGCTCGACCATGACAGCGTTACCACCGTATATATGAGCAGCCTCATGCACAAAAAACTGCGCACATTGCCCTATATTTTCGGATGTAAGCTCGGGTATCCGGCCATTAAAGCCCAAAACAAGTGTTTGTGTACCGGGTATCCCATATCCCACGTCTGTACCATGGACCGAATTTTCGAAAATAACCACATGCTTCAATGTGGAAAGCAATGCCCCCATCCTCTCAGGCCATTTCTTCATGCAATAATCCAACACACCCGTTAAAAAGGCCCTTTCCCGTTCATCGGTAACGTGGTTTATAAATTCGTCATAATCCATATCGCCAAAAGTCGTTCTTATGTGCGGATAAGCGTTTCTCGTGTCATCAAAAGCACTTCTACTCATATCAGCCGTATCCAGAAGTTCGCCGGTTCTGCCGTACGCCCATGAATGCATGACCTGCTCCATAGTAACGGGCACCTGGCCAGGATCAATTCTGCATGATATCTTGCATGCGGTAAACGCCGGTAGTGTAATAAGCAGGCCCGCCAATACCGCCTGCCTTAAAGAGGCCTTTTTTAGACTCTCCTCGAGAATATTTAACCCCATGTGCACAGCCGCGGCCGTGATAAAATCCGCGCCAAACGCGCATACGCCCATGGATATTAATGCCGGCATTATCATGCCCTTGTTTTCGACATTAATTACGGGGTGAATTATAACGAAAATCAGACGCGACATGATAAGCGCGGAATAAACCGGCATACCTATACAACTAAGCACCGCCGGTACCGCAAGAAAGAACACGCCCTCCTCCCACAGGGGCGCGATAAAACTGTCGTAAACAAATCTTCCCTTTTCCCCGAAATTGCGTATGGCGGCCGACCTTAAAGGATTCTCAATTACCCCTCTGCCTACGGCAGACACAGTCTCTAACTCAGCCCCTGACAAAATCTCCGGAGCACCCTGGCCGGCCCTGAACGCCTCATAATCGCGCACCAGCGCCAGGAGTTTGGCCCAGCCCCAGGCCCTGTCCTTTCGGCCGTAATCCATTACCAGATACTCGCCGATATTCTGCTTCTCACCCGCACTTGTGACTTCGACGGGATGATATATCTCCAGCCCTCTTGTCGATTCATACGATCTCTTAATATAGTCAAAGGCCCGGTCCAGGTTGTAATTTTTCCTCACATCCTCAAACGACCTTGAACCTTTCTGCCCGGACAACAATATCAGCTGCTCGCAGGAAACTCCTACAAGGCCGGCATACTCAACTCCATAGGCAAGATATGGTTTAAGCATATACTTAAGCATACGCACCTGCTCGGCGATGTGGTCTTCGGCCGCCTGCCTGTCCGCCTCAGGCACTCCGGCCAGGTGCTCGCCGAGCTGGGTCCGGTACGCCCGCCTGTAATTAACAGCGGCGTTTCCCTTGAAATTAAAGTCTATGGTGAAAAGTATATTATTTCCGACAAACCTGTTATCCCTCATCTCACACGGGCCCCTGGACACAGCCATGGTGATCGTGTCAAAACGCCCTCCGCGCAAAGTCCGTACAGTCACCTGTAAGTCATCCAAATTGCCCAGATAGGCCGCCGCCTGCGGAAGACCATGCCTGATCCTCCCTAGGACCATGTCTTTGACAGACTCAACGATCTGTCTGTGTTCTTCTGTCCTTTCTTCGCCGGATTTATCTGACACTGTATCGATATTGATGTCAAAATCTTTGGGCAATCCGGCCGATAAAGGCGTGTAGGTAAGACTTTGTGACGATCCTATCGACCCCGCATATACCTGGCTCCCCAACCGTTGCTTAAGTACATCGACAATAAGCCCGTCAAGAGACCTGACAAAGGAAGCGTCGTTTTCGTTTATTGACACCGCCCGCGCAACATCATCCGGTGAAACCGGCGTAACCCCGTAAGTCTTCTGCAGCATCGTCCGAAAACCCGGGCTGTCATACGCGGGAAGCCCCATTTCCAGCAATACTCTCGTATCCCTGCGCGGCACGATGATTTCCACTGCCTCCGGATCCAGGCCGTTGTCATTCATTATCCTTGTGAGGTTAAGAGTCAGGGCCGGTAAAAACGTGTCATAGAACGTTGAAATCGTAATACCCGAAGCCATAAGCTCACTGTACGCCATGGAAAGATCTATCACACCCTGCGACGCGGCACCCATCACGACCGTTCTGACCCCCTGCGATATCTGCCCCAACGTCTCATTTATAGATGTCTTTAAAGCCGACTTTTCCACGAATACCAATTTCCCGGTTTCGATAGCCGCGGCTAATCTAACCTTTTCCTTTTCAGGAGTTCCGGCAAGCAGGCCTTGCGCCCTTTCAAAATCCCCGTTTTCCGCGTACTGTCGGGCGGCATATTCCCTGTTTACCTCATCCGTTATCTGAAGGGGCACGCGCGCCATGCTGACAAAAATATCCTCAAACTTTCTCGGCATACCGTCTGCCCCTGCGCCGCAATACCGCCTCTCGGCCTCTAAAGCGGCCTCTCTTGCCTCAGCTTCACTTTTGTGTTCAGTAATGGCTATCGAATAGGCTTCACCGTATATCCGCTCCATGACGGTATTAAACGCCCTCCTGGCCAAAAGATATCCGTTTCCCGGAACGAGAATTTTGTACACTATACTGAGCGGTACCATGACCGGGCGCCCGGTCATGGGCTGCGCCTGCCAGAATTCCTTACCTTTATCACGCAGGTCAATCTCACCGTTATCATAAACTACAAATATATTACCGGTTCCACTTTCCGCCCTCACGCGGCCTGTAGCATCCTGGCTCACGTTTGAGTCCTCGGCATGATTCGCCGTATACTCGTCCATATCCCGCCTTCTTACTATGAAATGGACATTTTCATGGCCGTGTTCAGTCATGCCCTTGACGCGATGATGAAAATAGACACCGGGACCGCAGGCATTGTTATTGCCCATTTTGAGGCCGCCGTGGGCGATAATATTTTCCAGCGCTTCGTCGCCGATAAGCGCTTTCGCGTCCTTCCTCATCATGCCTGTAGAATGGATAACAAAGCCATCCAGTTCGCCATCGCCGCGAAGCACTGCTGCCCTGTCAGTATCTGACATGTCAATTGACAATAAAGCATTCCGCGCCTGTATGTCTGCCGTCATTGGGCCGTACAGCCGTTCCTGCAGCCCTTTCTGCATTTCAGGGATTCCTTCGATTGTCCTTAATATGCGCAGGAGTTCGGCGGCATTGTTCTCCAGATTTAA
>JBDRBZ010000070.1:0-3435 GCA_043822175.1 Candidatus Omnitrophota bacterium | reverse complement strand
TATCCTGTCCGCGTACTCGAGCGTATCGTCCTCACACACCCTTATTTCGGGAATATACCTCAATTCCAGCCTGTGGCCTATCTCGGCCCTTATGAATTTCATCGCGCTCTTGAGCCCCTTCATGGCCGTTTTCCTGGATTTTTCGTCGCCAAGCACACTGCAGTATATCACCGCGTTTCTCAGATCATCCGATATCGTCGCTTTCGTTACCGTAACAAAACCGACGCGCGGGTCCCTCACCTTTTCGTTTATGAGCAGGCTCGCTTCCCTCCGTATCGCCTCCGCAACCCTGTCAGCCCTTCTCGACATCATGCACCTCCGTATCATTTATCGCTTATATGACCTCTGTCCTGACGTCCAGGACGAGCAGCGCGGCCTGCCTCTCGACCAGATCGACAATCCTGTTAAGCGTTGAATCAATGAACTTGACGTCATTCGACACAATCGCCACCCCGAGCGTGCTCAACTGCCATTTATCATGGTGATCGACTTCTGACACCGAAACGTTAAAACTCTTTCTTATCATGTCTTTGACGCTTTTTAGCGCCGACCTTTTATCCTTAAGCGACGCGCTGCCCGGTATCTCCACGGCAAGCTCAAGTATGCCGATCCTCATATCCTGTCTTCCCTTTTCCCTTTCGCGCAAAGCCGCTTCAAATACCTGATCTCCTCCTTCTTCGTCTTTACCCTGCCGTCCAGTTTAGCGTACAATAGCCCCGTCAGCATCTCCCCGTAATGGGGGCCCTCCCGAAGCCCCATATTTTTTATGTCGCCCCCCCGCGTCTTTATCCTGACGCTGTTATACCTGACAAGAAAATTCGCTATTCTTTTCTTTACCGTCGCGCCGGGCGAGCCGGCCATTATCACGAGTATGGCCTCGTATGAAAGCGGTTCAAGCACGCTGTAGATACCGGACGGCTTCATCGACGCCGTACGCGAAAGCGCCTTTAAAACGCCGGACATGTTTTTATGATAGGAAATGAGCCTCAATCTCTCGGACCTGCGGAAAACAAATTTAGAGCATAGCGCCTCTAATTCCTTAAGCCCGAGATTATCCGTCAGGGCCATAAGGTACATAACGTACAGATCCGGCTTCCGCTTTCCGGGACATTCGCGGATGAAAAAGTCATAAGCCCGACGGCATGCCGTAAAAAGCCTTTTGAGGCGCGCGCTGAAGCGTATGCCTTTTGCTATGAACTTGAGCTCTTCCAGCTCATTCATCCTGGCAAGCGCCTTCAGCGGCTCATTTTCCTTCAATATCAGGATAAGCTCGTCCCGTATCCTTTGATTTTCGGTCTTAGAGAACATCTTTTCCTTGACGGCTGTCTTTATGAGCTTCTCGGTATAGGCATCTATCCTGAAGCAAAAACGCTGCTCAAAGCGTACGGCCCTGAATATCCTGGTCGGATCGTCTATAAAGCTCGCCTCATGCAGGACGCGCACCTTTTTGGCTTTAAGGTCCCTCAGGCCGCTGAAAAAATCTATAAGCTGGCCGAATGTCTCCCTGTTAAGGCTGACGGCCATGGCGTTAATGCTGAAGTCCCTTCTCGAAAGGTCATCTTTGAGGGAACTGAACTCGACTTTCGGCAGGGCGGCCGGTCGTTCGTACTTCTCTTTCCTGGCGGTGGCCAGATCCATTTTAAACCTGTCCCCGGCCAGCGGAGGCTTCCTGAGGCCTTTGGGCCAGCCCATTACGAGCGTCGCGGTGCCGAATTTCCTGTGCACGACAAGCCTGCCGCTCAGTTTCCGTTCCAGGCGTTTCCCGAACTCTATGGCATTACCGTCGACAACTATGTCCAGGTCGAAATTCTTCACCCCCAGCATGACATCGCGGACAAACCCTCCCACCGCAAACGACATGTAGCCGGCAGCCTCGGCTTCCTTGCCCACGCGCCTGAGGAGCTTCATGATAGCCGGCGGCAACAACGCCTCCATCCTGCCGCCCAGGTTCATAATCACACCTCTGGAATCACGTCCCTGCCTGCGCACACGGTCGTCTTTGCGTCCCGCGCGGAACATCTCACCGTATATTTTTTTCAGGACATCGGTCCTTGTCACGATACCGACAACTTTGCCTTTCCTTATCACGGGCAGCCTGCCGATATCTTTCTCAAACATGATCTTCTGGATAACATGGACAGGGGCATTTTCCCGGATGGTAACGACCTTGCGCCTCATATAACCGGTCACCCTGGAATGGCCCAGGCCATGCCTTACCGCCTTCGCTATATCTCCTTTCGTGATGATACCCGCGAGCTTTTTGGAGTCCAGGCACGGGGCGCCTTTAATAAAAAAACGGTTCAGCATTTTTTCGGCCTGTTCGACGCTCCACGACACAGGGATAGTCCTGACAGGTGAAGTCATTATGTCCCTCGCGTAAACACTGACGCGTATCATGGTCCTGCACAGTGCGAGAATCCGATCGCGCGCCTCATCCACCCCGCCGCACGCCAGATTGGCGCCCGCAGCCGTAGGGTGGCCCCCTCCGCCTATCTTCTGCAGTATCCTGTTAACGTCAACCCTGGGGTCGCGCGACCTTGCCAGCACGCGCACCTTGCGGCCGGATTTGAAGAGGGCAAAAAGGACAGGATAATTCTCAACCTCATCCAGCTTGTGCACGATAGCGCCCAACTCCCCCCTGAAATCCGGGATTTCACCGTAAGTAAACGCCACATCGACGCCGTTTATCGGGTGCGTTGTACTGCGGTTTATCAATTCCACGAGAAACGCCAATTCCTCCTCGGAGAGATTACGGTTCAGATAAGCCGAGACCGCCTGGAGGTTCGCGCCTTTACCCAGCAGAAAACTCACCGCGTCGACATCCCGCCTGGTCGTGCTCCTGTAGGTAAGCGACCCTGTTTCCTCGTATACCCCGAGCAGCATGATAGTCGCCTCGAGGGGGGTTATTCTCGTATATTTCCTTCTTTTCAGCAGATCGATCATGATCGTGATCGTGGCGCCGACGTCTTCACGCATGTCTATATCGCCCTTTATATCGTCCGCCATGCGCGGATGGTGGTCATATATGTGTACCTCTGTTTTTCGGGACAGCAGTTCGCGCGCCGCGCCTATCCTCGACATATGACGGGTATCGACAAGTATCAGGCGGCTAATGCCCGACAGGTCGCACGTTTTTTCATTCTCAATCCGTATCATATCCTTTGCCAGGGACATAAAACGCCTGACCGCCTGCTCCTGGGACCCCGGCAGCAGGATCCGGGCATCCGGATATATCTTGTGGGCGGCAACCGCAGAACCCAGGGCGTCAAAGTCGGCGTTATTATGGGTAACGATCAGATCCATTTATCCTTTTCTATCCTCTCGGATGGAACTTTTTATGTATGCCTTTGAGCCTTTCCCTGTTTATGTGCGTATAAAGCTGGGTCGTCGAGATATTCGCGTGCCCCAGCATCTCCTGCACGCTCCTTAAATCCG
>JBDRBZ010000069.1:0-7237 GCA_043822175.1 Candidatus Omnitrophota bacterium | reverse complement strand
ATCGTGTTCTGTGATCCGCCTTATGACCGTGGGCTTTCCAGAAAATCCTTGATAACAATAAATCAATATGATATAGTATCTCGTAATAATACTATAATAATTAGATATTCTACGCGGGAGTGTTTGCCGGACAGTTTGGATGCTATATCGTGTTACGACAGAAGACAGTATGGTGACACGATATTATCTTTTTACAGCAAGGCCGAGGGAAGCGGTTCAGGCGCGGTACTAAAGGCAGGCGGGTATGAATAGAAAAGCAGTATATCCCGGCACGTTTGACCCGATAACGTACGGGCACATAGACATTATTAAAAGGGCCGCCAGATTGTATGATGTGGTCTATGTCGCGGTTGCCGAGGGAACGTTCAAAATGCCCCTTTTCAGCCTTAATGAGCGCCTCAGCATGGTCAGAAAATCGGCAGGGGGGATGAAAAATGTTAAGGTTGAATCTTTTGACGGGCTCGCGGTTGATTACGTGCGGGGGAAAAAGTCATGCGTGGTGATACGGGGTTTGCGCATGATATCGGATTTTGAATATGAGTTTCAGATGGCGCTTACCAACCGTAAACTGGCTGAAGACGTAGAGACTATTTTTATGATGCCTAATGAGAGCTATTCCTACCTTTCCAGTAAGCTTATCAAGGAAGCGGTGGCGTTGGGCGCGGATGTGTCCAGTTTTGTTCCGGATTATGTAAGTAAAATGCTGAGGAAAAAACTTAAATGAGTTTAAGCAGGCTTGATCTGCTGCGTGAAAAGGCAAAGTCCGATTTAAAGCGGATAGTGCTTCCGGAAGGCGATGACGCCAGGGTGCTTGAAGCTGCCGTAAAAATATCGCGTGACGGTATCGCGAAAATAACCGTGCTGGGTGACACCGAAGAGGTATTAACGCTTGCCGAGAGCAGTTCGCTTGACATAAAAAGCTCCGGGGTACAGCTGGTTAACCCGGTTTCATGCGGCATGACTGATGAGATTGCCCGGACGTTTTATGACTTAAGAAAGCACAAGGGCATAAGCCCGGATGAGGCCAGGAAAACTGTCCTGGAAAACCGTGTTTTTTACGGGGCATTGATGACCAGGCTCGGCGACGCTGACGGATTCGTGGCCGGCGCTTCACACAAAACCGCCGATGTCGCAAGGGCTTCGATATATTGCCTTGAAATAGATCCAAACGCGGGCGTGGTTTCAAGCGCTTTCGTGATAGGGCTTGATGACTGTCAGTACGGCGAGGGAGGTCTTTTCGTTTACGGCGACTGCGCCGTGATTCCTGATCCCAATCCCGATCAGCTGGCCTGTATTGCGATTTCCTGCGGCCTGCTTATGGAGCGTCTGTTCGATGTGAAGGCCAGGGTGGCGCTATTGTCATATTCGACAAAGGGCAGCGCCAGGGGGAATTCAATCGATAAGGTGCGTAGTGCCCTTCAGATTGTGAAGTCTAAGGCGCCTGGTCTCGCGGCGGACGGTGAATTACAGGCTGACGCGGCCATAGTGCCTGAGGTCGCTGATATTAAAGCCAGGGGGAGCAATGTGGCCGGCATGGCTAATGTGCTGATTTTCCCGAATCTGGATTCCGGAAACATATGCTACAAAATCACGCAGAGGCTCGGAAAGGCCCGCGTCGTAGGTCCCATGATACAGGGATGTCTCCAACCTGCCAGCGACCTGTCGCGCGGGTGCGGGGTGGAAGAGATTATCGATGCCGTGACTGTAACTGCAGTGCGTGCGCAGGCAAACAAATAGGGTGCTGCATTGAAAATACTTGTGATAAATTGCGGCAGTTCGTCCGTCAAATATGAGCTCTTTGATGCTAAAAAATTCAGGAAGCTGGACAGGGGCGTTGTCGAGCGTATAGCGGGACATTCTGATCACGCTAAGGCCATGACGGATATAAAGTCCAGGATATCCGATCCGAAGAAGGGGTTCCTCGCATCAGAGGGCAAACTCATCGGTATCGGGCATAGGGTTGTCCACGGAGGGGAAGTATTTAAGAAATCATGTATCATTGACAGGCGGGTGATTAAAGGCATTGCCCGATTCAATGAGCTGGCGCCGCTTCACAATCCTCCCGCCCTGGCAGGCATAGAGGCGTGCCTCAGAATATTCAAGAAGATTCCGCAGGTCGCGGTTTTTGACACGGCTTTTCACCAGACAATGCCGGCTTACGCATTTTTGTACGGACTGCCTTATGAGTATTACGGCAGGCACGGCATACGGAGATACGGGTTTCACGGAACAAGCCACAGGTTTGTTTCTGAAGCAGCGGCGGGCATAATAGGCAAACCGCTTAACCGGCTCAAGATCATTACGGTGCATCTCGGCAACGGCTGCAGCATGGCCGCGGTTTCTAACGGCCGGTCGGTCGATACAAGCATGGGGTTTACCCCGCTTGCCGGCCTGCTCATGGGTACGCGCTCAGGCGACCTCGATCCCGCGATTGTGCCGTATATAATGGAGAAGGAAAAGATGGGGATAAAAGAGACGGAGGATTTACTGAACAAAAAGAGCGGATTTCTCGGGGTCTCGGGCATAAGCAATGACATGAGAGACATACTCTGTAACGTCAGGAAAGGCAACGCGCGCGCGAGGCTGGCGCTTGATATTTTTGTATATGGGATAAAAAAATACATAGGCGCGTACGCGGCCGCTATGGGAGGGCTTGACGCCGTGGTATTTACCGGCGGGATAGGGGAAAACACCCCGGGCATCAGGTATAAACTCCAGAAGGAGTTGAGGCCCATTTTCGGAAACAGGATAAAATTTATGGTAATACCCACAAATGAGGAGCTGCTTATCGCCAGGGATACATACAGGCTGGTGAAAAACTTACTCAAAGCGTAAGATCCGAAGAAAGGAGAATAGAGGAATGCCAAATCCAAAACGCAGACATTCGAAAGAAAGAGGCAGGCTGAGGCGGACGCATTATAAGCTTAAGCGGCATACGCTGGCGAAATGCGCCCAGTGCGGCAAGCTTAAGATGCCGCATAAGGTTTGTCCCCATTGCGGTTATTATAAGGGCAAACAGGTAATCGAGATAAAAACCCTGGACGAAAAGCGTAAAGAAAGGGAAAAAAAGAAGATCTGAACAATGAAAGAGGCGTTATAGATGAACAGGAAAATAACAATAGCATTGGATGCGATGGGCGGGGATAGGGCCCCGCGTATTGTGATTGAAGGTGCTGTTGAGGCGAGCAGGGCGTTCGATTATCATATCATGCTCGTGGGTGATATGAGGAAGATCGAGAAATTCCTGAAATTTCATGATTATGACAAAAAGCGTATTTCAGTCAGGCACGCCAGCCAGACTGTCAAGATGGATGAGCCTGCTGCGGTGTCTTTCAGGAAGAAGAAAGATTCCTCGATAGCGGTCGGGCTTGACCTCGTGAAGGAAAAAGAGGCGGACGTCTTTATAAGCGCCGGCAATACGGGCGCCGTGGTCGCGGCGGCTACCATAAAACTGCGCCTGCTGCCGCATGTCGAGCGCCCGGGCATCGGCGTGATATTTCCCACGCTGAGCGAGCCTACGCTCATGATCGACGCCGGGGCAAATATCGACCCCAAGCCGATTCATATTTACCAGTATGCCGTGATGGGCAGCGATTACGCGCACTACATACTGGGCAAAGAGCGGCCTACGGTGGGCATATTGAATATCGGCGAGGAAGAGACAAAGGGGACGGGCTTTATCAAAGAGTCCCGCGCTCTCATTGAGCATGCGGGCCTGAATTTTGTGGGGAACGTGGAGGCCAGGGACATATACAGAGGAGAGATAAATGTCATTGTCTGCGACGGTTTTGTCGGTAATATCGTGCTTAAGGTGACCGAAGGTTTTGCTTCTGCCCTGGGTGAGCTCCTGAAACGCGAACTGAACAGGAGGCTTCTTCCGAAAATAGGGGCCGTATTAAGCCTTCCCGCGTACAGGGCAATCAGAAAAAAAACCGATTATACGGAACATGGCGGGGCGCCACTCTTAGGCGTGGATGGGGCTGTTATAATATCACACGGATCGTCCAATGCGACCGCGATCAAGAATGCCGTGCGTGTGGCCGGGGAATATGTAAAAAATAAGGTTAATCAGCATATCGTTGAGAACCTGGAAACATATGAAAAAGATCTGAAAGGGTGAATTATGTGTACAGAGAGGAAAGTCGGTATATTGGGCCTGGGCAAATATCTTCCGGATAACCGTCTGACAAATTTTGATCTGGAAAAAATGGTCGATACCTCCGATGAGTGGATCATCCAGAGGACCGGCATAAGGGAGAGGCGCCTTGCCCGCACTGATGAGGCGACCAGCGACATGGCCCTCGAGGCCGCGACAAATGCCCTCAAGAGCGCCAAGCTGACAGCCAAAGACATTGACCTGATTATCGTGGCCACCATAACGCCTGATATGTTTTTCCCGTCCACGGCATGCATACTGCAAAAGCGGCTTGGGGTGTCGGGTATACCCGCGTTTGACATAAACGTGGCCTGTTCAAGGGTTTATGTACGGGATAGCGCTTGCTAACCAGTTCGTGAAGTGCGGCACATATAAGCGGGTTCTTCTGGTAGCGGCCGAGAAGATGTCAAGCGTGGTTGACTGGTCAGACCGGTCCACGTGCGTATTAATGGGGGACGGAGCGGGCGCGGCTATTTTAGGAGAGGTGAAGGAAGGTGGTATTCTGGCTATCGAACTCGGGGCTGACGGATCCAAAGGCGATTTGCTCAAGATGCCCGCGGGAGGTTCCAGAATTCCGGCCAGCATAGAAAGTATAGAAGCCAGGCTCCACTACATGAAGATGAACGGCAACGAGTTGTTTAAGTACGCGGTAAAGCTGATGGCCGACGCGGCTTTGAAGGTTACGGAACCGCTGGGCTTAAAAGGGGATGATATAGATCTTGTAATACCCCACCAGGCCAATGTCAGGATACTGAACGCTGTCGCGAAAAGAATGGGTATAGATCCCGCGAAAAAGCTGTATTTGAACATAGAGAAATACGGCAACATGTCTGCGGCGTCAAGCGCCGTAGCGCTTGTCGAGGCGGTGGAAGAAGGCAGGATAAAGAAAGGCGACGTTATCCTGCTTGACGCTTTCGGAGCGGGATTGACATGGGGCGCGGTGCTTATTAAATGGTGATATAGGAGGATTATATGGCAAGGGAAGCGGCATTTATATTTCCGGGACAGGGCGCCCAGTATGTGGGCATGGGTAAAGAACTGTATGAATCTGTTCCTGAATCCAGGGAAATATTCGATCTTGCCGGTAAAATACTGAAATTTGACCTGAAAAAGCTGTGTTTCGAGGGTCCTGCTGACGAGCTGGCGAATACGGCCAATTCCCAGGTTGCCATACTTGTCCATTCTATAGCGGCATTAAACGCTATCAGAACGGCTAACGCGTTTACCCCGAAAATTGCCCTTGGCTTGAGTCTCGGGGAATACAGCGCCCTTGTCTCCTCCGGCTGTATTTCATATGAAGAGGCGCTTGTGCTTGTGAGAAAAAGGGGGGAATTCATGGATTTTGCCTCGCAAAAGAACCCCGGGAAAATGGTTTCCATACTGGGCATGAGCATGGAACAGGTTGAAGGACTCTGTAAAGGCATAGGAGGGTGTGAGATAGCCAATCTGAACTGTCCGGGCCAGATAGTCGTATCAGGTAAAGCCACGAATATAGAGTTATTGGCATCGTTTGCCAAGGATAGGGGAGCTAAAAGGGCTGTGCTTCTCGATGTAAGCGGGGCGTTCCATTCAAGTCTTATGACCCCGGCAAGGGATAAGCTGGAAAAAGAGATAGACAAGGTCACGTTCAACGTTCCCGAGTACCCTATAATAAGTAATGTAACGGCAAAGCCTACACAGGATCCGGCTGAGATTAAACAGAACCTTATTACACAGGTGAACACAAAGACCCTGTTTGAAGCTTCGGTAAACTATGTTACTTCCCAGGGCATAAAGACATTCGTTGAAATGGGGCCGGGAAGCGTTTTGAAAGGCCTTATACGCAAGATAGACAAGACACTTGAGGTTGTCAATATTGAAAAGCCTGAGCATATAACCGCGCTTTCGGCTGTATCCGGCCCTGCGGAATCATGAAATCCGCTTAATTCCCGTAAAATTCTACCTTTTTGAAAAATATTCTTAACGTCTTGACAAAGATATATTTATCAGGTATACTTTAAATCCCTCTGTAGCACCTTGTAGTATAGCGTATGCATTGGTGTTAAGCTAATTAATGGCGTATTAAAGCGTATTAACGCGTAGTAATTAAGAGAGGATGAAAGAAAAATGGCTATTTCAAGAAAACCGAGCCTTATGACTGTCGACGAGCTGGCCAAGTATCTGCGCATGAAAAGGGTGACTATTTATAAACACGCGCAGGAAGGGAAACTGCCTGGATTCAAAGTCGGCTCAACGTGGCGGTTCAAGAAGACAACGATCGACAAGTGGATCGAGCAGAAGGAAGCGAAGGTAAATGTTTAGCGGTGTCAACGTAAACAGCCGCTTTTTTTATAGAGACTTTGTTAATAGGTGAACAAAGAGTGGAGCCCGCGGGCCTAAAGGCCAGAGCTCCCTCCCGGGCAGAAATCCCGTAATGGCATTTATCCCTCGAACTAAAGTTCGGGGATTTCTGCGAGGGATTAAACGGGTCTTTGGAAAGGCTCAATAGATGGTAATAGTGGCATATGCTGCTTAAAAACAGGGTCGCGATTATTACAGGTGGCTCAAGAGGTATCGGAAGGGCGATAGTATCCGAGTTTGCCAGGCAGGGCGCGGGTGTGGCCTTCAATTTTCTGAAAAGCGAGGATAAGGCGCTGGAATTGAAATCCCATATCGAAAGAGAGGGCGGTAAGGCGCTTACGTTCAGGCATGACGTGAAAGACTATAATGCCGTAAGTGTCATGGTAGAGGGTGTGAAAAACTATTTCGGGCGGCTGGATATAATCGTGAATAATGCGGGCATACTCCGGGATAAGGCGCTCATGCTGATGGAGGAACAGGATTGGGAGGATGTTATCTCCACAAACCTGTCAGGGGCGTTTAACCTGATACGGGCGTCCATTGTTACTTTCATGCAGCAGAAAAGAGGAAATATTATCAATATTACCTCCATTGCTGGGTTAAAAGGTATGCCCAGGCAGGTTAACTATTCGGCCAGTAAAGCCGGCATGATAGGCCTGACAAAGGCGCTGGCGAGGGAAGTCGGGCCGTACAACATAAGAGTAAACGCCATAGCTCCGGGATACATAGACACGGACACGG
>JBDRBZ010000068.1:0-7392 GCA_043822175.1 Candidatus Omnitrophota bacterium | reverse complement strand
CTGCATAAGAGAGTTGGTTGACGGGATAGATGAGGACGCCTGCATTGGGACAGTGGTGGATCTTTTTAACAAGCTTTTAGCCAGCCTCAAAGAGGTGAATGAGGCGGATGATCCTGAACAAACCGCCTTTGTTGAAGCGGTTGTATTTTCCGCGGGGCTTAAAGCGGCAGATGTCCTTGAGGGCAAGATTATCGGGACATTCAATGCCGGCGGGAAGACATATGAATTGACCAGAGACGCGTTTTTCAAAGGGTTGATTGATATCGGGCGCGTATATGAAGACATGGGGGAAGACGATGAAGATGCAGATTGGGATGCAGATTGGGATGCGGATTTTACCCGCACTTATTCCTATGCCAGTATAACTGCGATTTCAGGCCTTTTCGAGAATATTCTCATGTTTCCTCAAGGGGTCTTGCCTGACGGGATAGTAAGGATGGACGCCGAAACGGCGGATAATATACTGTCCGAAGTGTTGTGGAATCTGGAGGAAGGTGACGGAGGGAACTATGTAATACAAGCCGTCGCGTTCGAAGCGCGGCTTATGTATTTAATGCACGAAGGATTGCCGTCAGATGATGACTTGCCGGAATGGATGAAGGAAGCAACGGCGTCAGTTGAGTTTGACGCGCTTTTCGGGGATGAAGGCGAATCAGGCGAACCGGCAGACTACGGCGATGAAGGTACGGCAGAGGATGAAACCATGGATATCCCTATTAGCCGCAGGGGCGCGGGAGCGAGACGCGGCGCCGGGCCGGAGGGCATTCCGGATGAGGCTGTAGCAAAATTAACAGAGGCGATTTTTGACGGTGCAGACCAAATAGATACAACGCCGGTTGTCACTGAAGGAGAAGTACTTTCCTATGGGGACCGGCTTAAATCTCTGGCATGTGATACGGATTTTGGCATTGTACAGGATGAAGACCTTTTGGCAGGCATTATAGCAATAGGCGCCATTTTGAAGTACGATTTAGCGCAAGACATGAGGCCGGAGTTGTTTACGCGGCTTTATGACGCTGTTGAGGCTGCCAGATCCAGGGAAAACAGGTATTTTATCCAGGCCACGGCGTGCAGGGCACTGTATGACGGCATGTCATCGGACGAGGAGAGAGATGCATGTGAGGATTGGATACGCCAGTGGATTGCCGAAATTATTGCCGCTCCCACAGAGTCAAGGGATGTAAGGGCCATTGCCATGATTTATTGGGTGGAAATCCATTATGACAAGGATGCGCTTAATAATTTTGCCGAGCTTTATCAGGCCGCGGATGACGCTTTTGTGCATGCCGAATATTACAGCATTATGGCTACCGCGATGTACGGGGCCGAAGATCATGAACAAGCCGGACAATTTTTCACTCAACTCATGGAAATAGCAAATAAAGCGGCATTTGATGGGGATTACGCGCTTACGGCCAGGGCTTTCAGCGCCCTTCTTAGATACAGGTGTTTTGTGGAGCGGACGGATGACATGCAGAAACTGAATGAAATAGCCGACGAGTTGGTACACATGCGTGATAACGAGGCCGCGATGGCCGATAAGGGTGTTGAGGCCGAGGTGCTTTACGCGTTGATAGAATACGCTATCTATGTCGATTCCTTAGGAGGGCAAGCTGCCCAGGAGAATGAGGCCCAGAACCCCCGCAAGGTTGCCGAGGATATGAGCGCAATCGTTCCTTTCGACGACCGGTTTTCAGGCGCCGAGCCCGCGGATCAAAGCGCGAAGAAGATATTTGAGTATATTACGGAATTTCTCGAACTTATATGCGGGGAACTTAATGACCGGCTCGGTGAAAATGCCATTGAGATGGCAAAGACAGGTGTCATCCCGGGCGGGGAAACGGGTTACACACTCGGCGTCAGGGTATTCAGGGATAAAAAAGACGGAAAGACAAAGCGGGAAGTGGGGGTTTATGAATCGTTCCTTGAGGGCGTGGAGAAGCATTTGAGGTCAGTGATGGATTCTGAGGATAAGCCGATGCATGCCGGGCAGCGCGCGATAATCGATGCCCTTCTGGAGGGAAGCGTTTACCATGAGATCGGACACAGCCTTAGAGGAAATGCGGATATAGACCTATTGTCTCTTATGAACAACTCGAAGGCCATGGAAGAATACGCTGAATTGCTCAATATGCAGATCATCGGGGATAACGAGGCGAAAAAGGCCGAATCCGGTAAAATGCAGGTTAAGGTCTTAGAGCTTACTGAAGCCGTGGCAGACATGGCCATAGGCGGGCCCGGCAACGCTGAGTATGTGCGCAATAAAGCGGCCTACCTGTTCTATAAGTATTTTGCGGCAAGGAATCCGGGAGAATATTTCGACAATTTCGGCAATGTGAATAACGACAGAATCAGGAGAGTCGTTGAGTGGTATTTTGACAAGTACCCGCATCTTGCGAGGGTGCACGCCGGCGCCGGCACTATTCAGGAAGTGGCCGCGCAGGTGGCTGTTAATTTCAACACTTTTTTTGGCCAGGGCACGAAGTGGTATGCGGAAAAGATACAGCCTGCTGTTGATGCCGCGCGCGCCGCGGAAAAGGCGCAAACAGGGCTTCACACGGCAGTCGGCGCGGGACGCCGGCCGGGAAATGGTAAGGACGCGGAGGCCGCGGCCAAAGCCGAAAAAGCGCGATTGGAGAGGGAAAGGGAATTAAGGAAGCTGGTTGCCCAGAGCGCTAATGAAAAGGCGCACGAATCCGCGCGGGAACAGGCAAGAAAGGCTTTAATGGCGTCGCCCGGAGAAGCCCTGCCGTTTGTTTCCGAGGCCATGGAGAAAGCGAATCGCGGGTCAGCGGAACAGAGGATGCTGAAGCGGACTGAAACGGTCTTGCAGCAGGCATTACAACGCAGGGGTGCGTCCGCGCGGCAGGGAGACGGCGAGGAAGAGCCGGGAGATATCACCCGGTTGAGGGAACAACTCAGCGGGTTAATGCTTCAGCTTTTAGAATTACCGGGAGATAAAGCCTCGAATGAATCCGTATGGGTAATAACGCATAGAGTGATAGAGGCATACATACGTGAAAGGACAAGCCCTGTGACTCCTGCCTGGGAAAACATAACTATGAATGAAATAAGACGGGCGGTTGATACTGCTACGCGCGACCAGGTTATCCGGGCACATGACAGGATAACCACAATGCTTAGAGAATGCGGATGTGATATAACGGCTGAGAATGTTACACAGAGGTTTATAGATGTATTGGTTCAGAGAATAGGAGGAACGCAAAGCGCCTTACCGGCCATGGATAAACGGGCGCTTTTAAAGGCCCGGCTGGATGAATACAGGGGAAGGTTTACTCTTTGTGCCCAGGAGGCGAAACAGGCCCCAGGCTCGCTAAACTCGCTCATGACAATGGCTATTATTATGGCGGCAGAACTGGCATTTATAAACGAAAAAGATCTTGCGGCTAATAGGGATCTTACCCCCCGCGAGAAGAAAGATACTATCAGAGCCGTGGTTGGCATAGCAAAATTGGCGTTTAATAATGGGGATATCAGGATGGCGGCTATGCTATATAAGGCAATAATTATTAATGAGAGGTCCATACCTGACATTGTAGACATGCAGGACGTTATTATAAAACTTGGCAGGATAGCTGAACGCGCTAAATCAAAAAAGGATTATTTTACCGAAACCCTGGCGCGCGCCGCTCTGGTATTGTATTGGGAAAGGAAGATTGGTGAGCTGGAGTGTCCGGTCGATGATTATGTGCGCTCAGCCGAGAGGTTTGTTGAAAAAAATCTACTCTTACATGAAGCAAGATTGGCAAAACTCGAGAATGGCGGCCTGATAAGGCGTACTTTCAGGTTGGCTAAGAAAGAACAACAGCAGATGGTAAGGGCCATAAAGCTGATAACCAATCCGGGAGTATTCCATAATGAGCGGATGAAAATCAGTGATTTATATGAGTTCGCGCATGATATGTTTGTGCAAGGCCGCTATCAGGAAGCGGTCCTGGCCTATGGCGGGGTCGCGTACGGGTGTCATGATTATATACTGAATTTTGATGAGTCAGATCGTGCCCAGGAAGGGGATCTGAGGAAAGGGATGGGGTGGATACGTGAAACGGCCATTACGTATCTTAACATATTAGCCAATGCAGAACATGGTACTGTCCCCCAGGCCCTTGCCCTGCATTTTCTTACGGAAATATATAGAGACATGGCCGATGAGCTGGATGAGGCAGAGGATGAGGATGGTGAGGCAGGGGGCGCGTCCGCCCGTCAGGGCGGCGGCGAGGAATATCCGCCTGACGGCGCGGATGAGTTCATGCTGCCGGAGGAACTTATCAATGCTTACGGTTCCAGGGAGACTATTCTTGATAAGATACGCGAAGCCGGCCATGTAGTCGGAGTGCCGAAAGAAATAAAGGCGCAGGCCGAGAGGGTAGGGCTTACGCCAAAAGGCGTTAAGTTTCTCGTTGATCACGGAGTAACAGTGATCGTGGAAAAAGGCGCCGGCAGGCATCATTTCAGCGACGAAGAATATGCGCAGGCAGGCGCTGCCATGGTCGATACCGCGGCCGAAGTGTGGGAAAGGGCCACTATTATAAAGAAGGTAAAAGAGCCGCTTGAGAGTGAGTATCGGTATTTAAGGCCCGGGCAGATAATATTTACATACCTGCACCTGGCGTCGCATGAATGCAAGGAACTCACCTGGCAGATGGTGGCGCATGAGGTTACGGGCATTGCCTATGAGACAATGGAAGTAGAGAAAGACGGACGCAAATTTACACCTGTATTAAAGCCCATGAGCATAATCGCGGGTGACCTTGGGGCTTATTACGCGGCCGCGTATTTAAAAGAATCGGTTATACAGAGGGATGAGCAGGGCAGGGAGGTCCATTTGACCAAGCCCGGCGTCAGGATGATTGATGAAATACGAAAGACCTACCCCAATCATGACGCGCATGACGGTTATTTGAGAGGCGAAGAGGCCGTTGTCTTGGGCGGCGGCGTGTCAGGCGAGCGCATGGCGCGGCGCCTGCTTGAAATGGGCGCCAGTGTTACAATAACCGATATAAGGGATGAACGCCTGTCCCAGCTTGAGCGAATGTTCAGTCAGTACGCCGACAGGCTTACTTTAATCAACCCCGGAGCGGACATAAACAATCCTCCGCCGGAACTGCTTGAGAAGTATAAGAGGGCAAGCATACTTGGGGGATGCATCCTCACTCCCGGCGGCGAAGCGCCGTGCATGAGCGAGGAACTGTTTGGCGAAATATGCTCGAAAAAGTCCAAAGTCATTGTGGATATAGCGCTTGACCAGGGCGGTAATTTTCCTGGTTCGCATTCACTCTCGCTTGACAACCCGGTTTTCATTGACAAGTACAGGAATAAACGTTTTTGCGTGCCAAACATGCCTGACGCTGTGGGCGGGTTTGCCTCTATCGAGCTCGAGAAGACGAATATAATGTACACACTCGCGCTCTGCATGGGCCTGGAAGAGGCTGTCAAAGTATATCCCGAGTTTTACGGCGGCATGAATACGTATGAAGGCGCGGTCGTGCACAGGAAAGTGGCCGCGGCGCATCCTGAGTACAAGAAAGAATACCTTGAGCTGCCCGAGGAAGAGCTGCTCTCGCGTATACAGGTGCTCGCGACAGAGGACAAGATGGGCGAGGCCGCGGCAAAGGCGATTCTCAAGGATATAGAGACTACAATAGATACAAGGGGCAAGGCCGTAATGCTTTTCGCGTCAGCGCCGTCGCAGCACGCTACGTGGGCGCATCTTTTGAGGTTATGGGAGGCCCTGCCGGAGAGAAGACGCGCGTTTCTCTCCGAAAAGATAGTCGCGTTTCACATGGATGAGTATTTGGGGCTTGAGCCCGATGCCGGACAGTTATTCGGCAAGGTTTTAAAAGAGAGGGTGTTTACAAGACTCGGTATTAAACCCGAAAATACATACTACTTTGACGACAGGCAGGCAAAGGATAAGGTGCAGGAGCTAATGAGGGTAATAGCTGATGAAGGCTCCGCCGAAACAATCGCCGCGTTAGAGGCCGAAATACGTGATATGACAAAAGCCCATATTAAATACCTTACCGCTAAATTTAGGGAGCACGGCGGTGTTTTTGATATAGTGATAGGCGGTATCGGCAAATTGCCGCACGTGGCGTTTAACGACCCGCCTGAGGCGAGATTCGAGGACAAAGAGCTTATCAAGCTTGTTAGGCTGACACAGGACTCGCGTGAACAGCAATGTATAGACGGCGAATTTGACAATGTCGATGAGGTCCCGACACATGCCCTTACGTTTTCATTGCCGCCGATACTTAACGCGCGGCATATACACATAATCGTGCCGCATGAGTTCAAATCGGAAAGTGTGAGGCGGACGCTTGATCTGGAGATTACCGAGGACAATCCTGCCTCGGGTTTGAGGCTTGCGGATGTGCTGCCTCGGGTTAAATTCTACCTGGATGAAGCGGCCGCTTCCAAGTCAATAGTGGCCGAGCAGGCAAAGGCGCGTTCCCTGCCCGCGCGCAGGCAGGACTTCCTGTCCGCGATCGAGCGCGTCGCTTCGAGGATACGCGCGATGGATGACCTGGCCGGCCAGGCAGGCCGGATGATACCCACGCATCCCGAGAGCGAACAGTATACGCTACTCATGCCGTATAACTTCTATGCAGACAATGACGAATTTAAGAACCAAAAAAGAGAATTCGGCAACAGGTTCAACCTGGAACGCGTGATGACGCAGGATCCTGGCGAATTCCTCGAGAAGGCCCTGGCCCTGGCGTTGGCAAAAGGTCGGGAGTCAAAGGCTATCGTTCTTATTCCGGAGGAAAATGCGCAAAAGCTGACTGAGCATGAACTCGGACAGCTGGCTCAGGCCGGCGTAAGGTTTATCGTAACCAGTGCTAATGTGCTTGAAAAGGCGAAAGCTGCGGCGGCCGCTGACCGCAACAAGTTCCAGATGAACACGTACGCCATGATGCTTCTTGCCAGGCACATCAACGGTGAAATGGACGAGGAAAGCCCCATATATAAGCTTCTAAGCTTCTACGTGCGTACGCATTTCGAGCTCGCCAAAGGCGTCGGCGTGCGCGATTTCGTGAACGCCGTGATCCATTCCACAGTCAGCGTCCTCATAAAAGGCCATCTCTCGTACAGGCCCGCGAGGCCGTTCGACTCCCGTGAAGAGTACGACCGCATCTCCCGCTCGCTCGTCTTCGCGTAACTTCGAAAATAAACAAAACAAGGCTTGTGCTGACCTGTTTGATGAAAAGATTACAAAAGAAGGCACCCTAGTGGTGTGGGAGGGAGGGGGAGCGGGGGCGCTCGCAAAAAAGATACGCTCTTTTTTGCTCGCTCTGTTACAAATCGCTAATCGCCGCCAATAGACGCGATCTTGAATTTAGCGTTTGTATTTTGCGATTTGTAAACGCC
>JBDRBZ010000067.1:0-4066 GCA_043822175.1 Candidatus Omnitrophota bacterium | reverse complement strand
ATATTCGGAGCCAGCAAAAAATACAATACGCCAATATTGTTCGAGGCCAGCGTAGGCGGAGGAATTCCAATTATTAAGGCATTGCGGGAGGGTTTTGTATCCAACAAGATTGATTCCGTATATGGTATCATAAACGGTACCTGCAACTATATACTCTCGAAGATGTCGGATGAAGGTATTACCTTCAGGGCGGCGCTGCGGTCAGCCCAAAAGATGGGCGTGGCCGAGGCAAATCCGTCTCTTGATATCAAGGGCATTGATTCAGCCCACAAGCTTGCGATACTCGCCATGCTGGGCTTTAAGGTGCTCCCAGACATGAAACAGATATATTGCGAAGGAATCCTAGATATTGAGCCATGTGACATAAAATACGCCCGGGAGATGGGGTATGAAATAAAGCTTCTCGCGATAGCGAAAAAATCCGCTGATAAGGTGGAGGCCAGGGTGCATCCGACACTGATCGCCAAGGAACACCTTCTGGCAAATGTCAAGGGTGTCTATAACGCGATCTATGTAAAGGGCGACCTCATCGGGGAGTCCCTGTTTTACGGAAAAGGCGCCGGGAAACAGCCGACTGCCAGCGCGGTCGTATCGGATATCGTGGACCTGGCCAGGGGCTGCTCGCAGCCGCCTCTGGTATTTTCACAGGGCGCCGGCAGGATAAAACAGGTGGGCGAGATAAAAAGCAAGTTTTACATAAGATTTTCCGCAATCGACAAACCCGGCGTCTTATCATCCATATCCGGGATACTGTCGAAATACAACATAAGCATCTCAAGCGTAACCCAGAAACAGGAACGCAGGGAAAAGGTGGTGCCGATCGTAATGATGACCCACATGGCGCAGGAGAAGAACCTGCAGAAGGCCCTGAAGGCCGTTAACGCCCTGCCTACGATCAGGAAAAAATCGGTAGCGATAAGGATGGAGACGTTATGATGTATAAAGGCGTAATATCGCGGTACAGGAAATTTTTGCCCGTGAGCCAGAAAACCCCGGTCGTAACCCTAAACGAGGGCAACACCCCTCTGATCTTTTCGGAATTTTTAAGCGAGCTGGTCGGGCATGCCAGGGTGTATTTAAAATACGAGGGATTAAACCCCCCGGATCGTTCAAGGACCGCGGCATGACCATGGCGGTCTCAAAGGCAAAGGAAGCCGGATCGGACGCGGTGATGTGCGCCTCA
The DNA here is from genome assembly GCA_043822175.1 of Candidatus Omnitrophota bacterium. Classification (GTDB taxonomy): domain Bacteria; phylum Omnitrophota; class Gorgyraeia; order JABMRN01; family JABMRN01; genus JBDRBZ01. The sequence goes on along the minus strand of JBDRBZ010000067.1, from coordinate 2,883 downwards.
ACAGGCAATACCTCGGCTTCGGCGGCGGCATACGCGGCACGGGCCAACATGAAGTGCATAGTGCTGATACCCGAGGGCGCCATAGCCCTCGGCAAGCTTGCGCAGGCAATGATCCACAACGCGCAGGTATTAGCCGTAAAGGGAAACTTCGATGACGCGCTGTGCCTGGTTAAGGACATAACCGCAAAATATCCGATCACGCTTGTAAACTCCCTCAATCCTTACCGGATAGAGGGCCAGAAGACCGGGGCTTTCGAGATATGCGACCAGCTGGGGCTGGCGCCGGATTATCATTTTATACCCGTAGGCAACGCCGGAAATATCACCGCCTACTGGAAGGGCTATAAAGAATACAAAAAGTGCGGCAGGATCAATAAGCCGCCAAGGATGATGGGTTTTCAGGCCGAGGGCTCAGCGCCTATCGTACGAGGCAGGATAGTAAAAAATCCCGAGACAATAGCGACCGCCATACGCATAGGTAATCCCGCCAGCTGGAAGATGGCTGAAACCGCCAGGGACGAGTCAAGGGGCATGATCGATATGGTCAGCGACAATGAGATACTAAACGCCTATAAACTGCTCGCGGGCGAGGTAGGCGTATTTGTGGAGCCCGCGTCCGCGGCGTCTGTGGCGGGCCTGATCAAACTGGCGAAAAAAGGATATTTCAAAAAGGCCGAAGGCAAAAAACCGGCCAATATCGTGTGCATACTTACGGGGCATGGATTAAAGGACCCTGACAGGGCAATAAAATCAGTTGAGGCGCCTAACGTAGTGGCGCCAAAAATGGAAAAAATTCTGAAAGAAATAGGATATTAGGAGGCCCTTCGCAAATGAAATACATAATGCTTGTTCCTGACGGCATGGCCGACAGGCCGATAAAAGAGCTTGATGGCAGGACCCCGCTTGAGGCCGCGCGGACCCCGAACATGGACCGCATCGCCAAAGAGGGCCGCGTCGGACGGGCGATCACGGTGCCCGGAGGTATGGAGCCTGCCAGCGATGTGGCAAATCTTTCCATACTGGGATATAACCCGAAGAAATTCTACACCGGCCGCGGGCCTCTCGAGGCCGCCAATATGGGCGTTGAGCTGGGAGAGTTTGACGTTGCTTTCCGGTGCAACCTGGTGACCACCTCCGGGGATATAATGTCGGATTACAGCTCCGGGCACATCAGCAGTAAAGAAGCCGGCACGCTGATCGAGCATCTGAACAAGCATATGGGCACGGATTACCTGACCTTCTATCCGGGTGTAAGCTATCGGCATCTTGCCGTTCTAAAACCCGATATCAAATATAAGATCGAATTGATCAAAAAATGCGCGTGTGTGCCGCCGCACAACATCATGGGCAAGCGCGTATCAAAGCATATGCCCAAGGGCAAGGCCGCAGGCATATTGATCGACCTGATGAACGAAAGCAGGCCGATCCTCGAGAAACACGATGTCAACAAGGTGCGGATCGACTTAAACGAGAACCCGGCGAACATGATATGGCTCTGGGGACAGGGCGGCAAGCCAAACCTGCCCGGCTTTTACGAGAAATACTCCGTTACGGGATCGATCATATCCGCCGTGGACCTGATCAAGGGCATCGGAAAGAGCATAGGCCTTGATCCGCTCGATGTCCCTGGCGCCACCGGCTATTACGATACCGATTACGAGGCGAAGGGACGATACGCCATAGACTCGCTGAAGGAAAAAGATTTTGTCTTTGTCCATGTCGAGGCTCCCGATGAGGCCGGCCACAACGCTGACCTGCGCGCAAAGATCGCCGCTATCGAGAACTTTGACAGCCTGATCCTCGGAAGGATATTGCGCCATTTTGAAGGCAGGTCCGATTACAGGATCATGCTCCTGCCGGATCATGCAACGCCAATTTGTATGCGCACGCACAGCGATGAGCCGGTGCCGTTTGTCATTTTCGGCAAAGGTATAGAGCCGGATGAGTTCGAGGCCTTTAGCGAGGTCGAGGCGGCAAAGAGCAGGCTGACATTCGGCAAGGGCTGGAAGCTTATGGATTACCTCATTAAGGGAAAAATAAAATGAACGGCATCGCGGTGATCGTAGTTTCGCTTTTATGCTTCGGCGCGGGATACGCGCTTTACGGCCGCAGGATGGAGCGCCTTATGCGCGTAGACCCCGGCCGCAAGACCCCGGCCGTAGCGAACTATGACGGCGTCGATTACGTGCCGGCGAAGCACTGGAGCGTTCTTTTCGGGCACCATTTTTCAAGCATCGCGGGCGCGGGCCCGATAGTGGGCCCCATACTGGCCGCGGCCATCTGGGGATGGCTTCCCGCCGTGATCTGGATCGTGGCCGGGACGATATTTATCGGAGGCGTGCATGATTTTTGCTCCCTTGTCGTTTCCGCGCGGCATGACGGCACCAGCATAACGGATGTCGCGGGCGACACCATATCAAGGCCCGCCAGGATCATTTTTATGTCGTTTGTCTGGATAACGCTGATCCTTATAATATCCGTCTTTGCCCACCTTACGGCAAAGACGTTTGTTGTGCAGCCCAATATCGTAATACCGTCGCTGGGACTGATACCCATAGCCATGCTGGTCGGTTTTTTGCTTTACAACAGGAAGATAAATCAGCCGCTGGTTACGGTTTTCGGGCTGGCGCTGCTTCTGGCGACTTGGATTCTGGGAAGCAGGGTCTTTGTGACCCTTGGGGTCAACGCCCTTACGATCTGGGGCGTACTGCTATTGGCATACGCCTTTATCGCCAGCGTACTTCCCGTGCAGTTTTTGCTTCAGCCAAGGGATTACCTGTCCTCATTTTTACTGCTTTTGGGATTGATATTCGGATATGCCGGGCTCTTTGTCAGTTCGCCGCAGATCTCGTATCCGGCCTACACGGGATGGAATCCCAAAGA
>JBDRBZ010000066.1:0-4517 GCA_043822175.1 Candidatus Omnitrophota bacterium | reverse complement strand
TATTATTGGAGCGGTGATTCAAAGCTTCTGCTTACCTCTGATATTGGCATGGTTGTAAAAAAATCAGAGCATGACTTATTAGTCTGGCTAAACTCGCTTTCCTCTAATACTGCAGTCGCCGGGGCTACTGTAAAAGTATTTAGTAAAGCCAACCAGCAGCTAATGGAAGGCACAAGCGATAGCAGCGGATTCGTTCATTTTGAAGATGTCAACTGGTCCGGCGATAGAAAGCCATTCGTAATCACCGCGTCAAAAGACGGCGATCAATCTTTCATCGAACTCGACAAATGCACCCTTACGGAAACCGACCTTAAGACAGAAGGGCGGCCGTATATAAGCTCCGGCTATGAGGGGTTTCTCTATACTGATAGAGGGGTTTTCAGGCCGGGGGAAACGGTTCACATGAGGGCTATCTTAAGAGGCCGGGATCAGGACACGCCGGAGAGTTTTCCCGTCGTGTTTGAGGTCAACCGCCCGGACGGGAGGCAATTCGCCGGGATAAATGGCTTACTCTCCGGGTTCGGCACTGTCGATATAGATATCGATATTCCAAATTACGCGCTTACGGGTGGATACACGGCCAACCTTATGCTTCCCGGCTCAAAAGAAATAATAGGTAGCGCCGGGTTCAGCGTTGAGGAATTTATGCCTGACAGGCTTAAAGTGCTTGTGACAATGCCGGACGGAAGGCTTGTGCCCGGTAAGGCAATTCCCATAGACGTAAAAGCGGAGCAATTTTTCGGCGCGCCCGCGGATGGCAGGAATATCGAGGTTGTCTACGATTTGAGACAACAGGAGTTTAAACCGGACGGGTATAAAGATTACACCTTTACCGATAATACGAGAGACTTTTTGTTTCAGGCCGTGAGCCTCGGTGAAAAAACATCCGGCACGGACGGCGCGGCTGGTTTCGAATTGAAACTTCCGGAAAATCTTTCCCCGCCGTCCGCGTTACGGTGCGAGATAAGCGCTGTCGTGAAGGAGATCGGCGGCCGCGCTGTTACGGCGCGCACAGAGAGAATGGTCGATGCCTATCCTTATTACATAGGCATACGCCAGGCCAGGGCAGGATATGCCGTGCCCGGCCGCGGGGTAAAATTTGAATATGCGGTGTTCTCGCCCGACGGCGAAAAAATAGACGCCCCGGAACTGGAAGTCACTATCTCTAAAGTTATCTGGAATAACACCCTCAAGAAAGACGATAAGGGGGAGTACAGGTATGTTTCTGACAGCAGGGAAGAAGTGATTCATACGGATACCTTAACACAGGGCGGTTCTTCTTATTCTTACACGCCGAAATCATGGGGTGACTATGTAATCCGCGTGAAAGGGAAGAATGCCGCGTCGCATGCCGCGAGCCTCGCGTTTTACTGTTCAGACTCTGGCTACATGCCATGGGCAATGGAGAGGCCTGACCGGATCGAGCTTAAACTGGATAAGGCGTCCTATGCTGCCGGCGACACGGCTAAATTGACTATTAAGTCTCCGTTTAAAGGCAAAGCACTGGTCACTATTTCAAAAGATAAGGTGCTTTCAAGCAGGATAGTGGACTTAGCCAATCCGACGCAGGAAGTTCTATTAACTATTGAGGACGGTTGGCGGCCCAATGCCTATTGCGCTGTCACGATTATAAGGCCGGTCGATCCCAATGAAGATTGGGTCGCGTATAGGGCGTACGGGATTATTCCCGTAATAATCGATAATTCAGCGCACAAGTTGAGTGTCGATGTCTCAAGCCCCGTGTCAAGCGCTCCTAAAGATACGGTTCAAGTGGATATCGAGGTAACAGATGCCGGAGGGAATCCCAGGCAGGCGGAATTGTCTCTTGCCCTGGTGGATGAAGGGGTATTGAGCCTGACCAATTTTAAGACTCCGGATCCGTTCGAGTTTTTCTACGGTAAAAGAGGAAATAGTATAGTGACAAGCGATATTTATTCTTTGCTTATTCCCGAGTTCGGGAATAAGCAAGCAGGCGCCGACTCAAGTCCGTCGGGTGACCAGGCGCCGTATGATCCTAAGAAGCGTCTAACCCTATAAGCGCCCAAAGAGTGAAGCCGGTCGCGCTGTGGAAGAGTGGTTTGGTTACCGGAAAAGACGGCAAAGCGAGCGCTGAATTTACTGTACCTCAATTCTCCGGCAGACTGCGCATCATGGCGGTCGCGGCCGATAATTCTGATTTTGGTAATTCCGAAAAGGATATGAAAGTCACCGAACCGCTCATGATAAAACCGAACCTTCCCAGGGTGATCTCCACGAACGATGAGTTTATTGTCCCTGTCTCTGTGTTTAATTCTACGGGAAAAGACGGCGATATCACGATAAGTCTTGAGACCTCGGAAGGCTTTACTTTCAGTTCCGGCAAATCGTTCAGTTTAAATATTGAGAATAATAAAGAAGGGTCGGTTAGCTTTAAGCTTAAGGCCCCGGCCGCGCCGCAGAAGGCCGAAATTACGATTAAGGCGCAAGGGGCAGGCTGTGCGGCCGATTCCGTGACAGAGCTCGCGGTAAGGCCGCCGGTTCCGTTTACCACTCTGACAGGCTCTGGCGCGATAAAAGCGCCGGGTGATCAGGCCATGAAAGTGCCGGGAGGTTGGATGAAGGATACCGGAAGCGCCGGTTTGGTGATGACCTCGCTGCCGGCCCTGCAATTTGCCGGAGGCCTGAAATATCTCGCGCAATACCCGTACGGCTGCATTGAGCAAACTGTTTCATGCGCGTTCCCGCTTCTTTATTTAAAGGACATCGCGGCGCTGGTTGACTCCAAAAAGTTCAACCCCGCGAGGATCGACAATTACGTTGATGCCGGAATAAGAAGGGTTTTATCCATGCAGACGTACTCGGGGGGATTTTCCATGTGGCCGGGATACAGGGATACTTACGATTGGGGCAGTGTGTACGCTACGGATTTCCTGGTTGAAGCGGAGGGCGCCGGATACGCGGTCCCGGGTTCCGCCAGGAATAGCGCCCTTGATTACTGTGAAAAGATTCTCGCGGGAAAAGATGAGGTTTATCCGTTAGGGCTTAAAGCTTACAGCTCGTATGTGCTTTCAAAGGCAGGCCGTTTAAAGGCGTCGTGGATCCGCAGGCTTCAGGAGGTAAAGGATAAATTGCCGGAATATTCGAGGTTTCACCTTGCCTCCGCGCTTTTCGCTTTGGGGGACAAGCAGGCGGTCCAAGAAATCCTGGCCGCCGGCATGCCGGATACCCCCGTCGCGAGAGAATCGGGTGATGAGCTTGACTCATACACAAAAGCTAACGCCGTCGCGCTTTCGGTCTATATGGATATCGATCCTGAGAATCCGATAGTGCCGTCTCTTGTTAAGCGCCTGCAGGGCTCCATGAAGAACGGCAACTGGGAAACCACGCAGGATAACGCTATGGCGCTCCTCGCCCTGGGTAAATACGCGAACTACGCGAAAAATCAGGACGTAAACTACTCGGGGACAGTTTCGGTTGACGGCAGGATCGTCGCCGAATTCGATAATCAGCAGGACCTGATCCTTGAGAATCCGCTTTTAGCGGGCCAGGATGCCATGATTTCGGTTCAGGGCAAAGGGACAGCCTATTATTATTGGGTCAGCGAAGGCGTTCCTGTTTCAGGAAAAGCGGAAGAGAAGAATAACGGAATTCTCGTAAAAAGAAACTTCTTCAGCCGCGACGGGAATCCTCTGGACATGGCAAAGATAAAACAGGGAGATGTCATCGTCGTGGATTTGAGCTTTGATTCCCTCGGGGCGTATAAGAATGTGGTTATCGAGGATCTCCTGCCGGCCTGTTTTGAAATCGAGAATCCGCGTATCGCCACAAGCGAGACCGTGGAATGGATAAAGAAGGACATGATAGAGCCCGGCCACGTGGATATGCGCGATGACAGGCTGCTTCTATTTACGGATTTAGCCGCGGCGAATAATATGCACTATCGCTATGTGGTAAGGGCTGTGACCATGGGTAAGTTTATATTACCGGCAATATACGCGTCTTGCATGTATGATCCAAGCATAATGAGTGTATCAGGGCAAGGATATGTTGAGGTAGGAGATTAAAGTATGCTTAAGAGATCGGTAAAGCGCATATCCTTGGTGGCGTTGGTAGGGTGTGCGCTTGGTATAGCCGCGTATTTTACAATACTTAAGGTTGCCCCATTTCCGTATGAGGCGATAAAGGATATTCAATATTCGAAATGCATATTTGACGGGCAGGGCAATCTCTTACGGGTTTTCACCAATAAAGACGGTCTCTGGCTGATGCCGGTTGAGCTGAAAGAGATAAACCCCCGGCTTATCGACGCGACGCTTTCGATCGAGGATAACCGTTTCAGAAGACACTTTGGGGTTGACCCGCTTGCCGTCATGCGGGCCGCGAAGCTGAATCTAAGCAGCGGAAAGGTCATTTCCGGCGCGTCAACGATAAGCATGCAGGTTATGAGAATAATCGAAAACAGAAAGCGCTCTTTGCCCAATAAAATTATTGAGGCAGTGCATGCGGTCAGGCTCGAGGCGCTGTATTCAAAAGATGAC
>JBDRBZ010000065.1:0-8450 GCA_043822175.1 Candidatus Omnitrophota bacterium | reverse complement strand
TTGGGTAAAAAACCGCCCGTAATTTGAGCGCATCACAAATCAAGAAATTCCTATTGCGCGACGGTTACGGGGGTGGGCGGGGTTTGTCGGGGGGACGCCCCGCGACTACCCCCTCTCACCCCGTTCATGTCGAGCACCCCCCGCGACTACCCCTCCCACCACGCTTCAATCGGCTGCGCAGGACATGCGCCTGTACGCAGCGGGGACTTGGTGGTAAAATATGGCGCAAGAGGCGCAGGAGGGAAATGGCGAGATACATCGTTCACATAGACATGGACGCGTTCTTCGCGGCCGTAGAGGAAAGGGATAATCCGGCGCTTAAAGGGAAACCGATCGTGGTAGGCGCTGATCCGAAAGGCGGCCGGGGAAGGGGCGTTGTCTCCACTTGTTCTTACGAAGCGAGGAAGTACGGCATACACTCCGCCATGCCCATATCCACGGCTTACAGGAAATGTCCCGGCGCGGTGTTCCTGCCGGTCGATATAGATAAATATTCGGCCGTCTCAAACCGGATCTACGGAATACTTATCGATTTCACGCCCGATATCGAGCCGGTAGGCATAGATGAGGCGTTCCTCGACATAACAGGCACATACAGATTTTTCGGGTCGCCCGGGGATACATGCCTGGCTATCAAAAGACGCATCGCGGCCGAGACGCGCCTCACCGCCTCCGTCGGCCTTGCGCCTACCAAGATGGCCGCCAAGATAGCCTCAGACCTGAAAAAGCCGGACGGTTTTGTCGAGGTAACCGAAGAAACGCTGCTTGAATTCCTCAGGCCCCTTGACATATCGCGCATATGGGGGCTGGGCAAGAAAACAGAACCGGCATTTCGCGCCGCAGGGATAAACACGATCGGTGACCTGGCGGATAGGGGCACGGAGGAGATGGCGAGGCTCTTCGGCAGAAACGGGCTCTATTTCCGGGACCTTGCCAGGGGCATTGACGGGCGCGCGGTCGAGACCGAATATGAGGAAAAATCAGTCAGCAACGAGCATACTTTTGGGACGGATACGGCAGACGATGAGCTCGTAAGCTCCACACTGATGGGGTTATGCGAGAAAGTGTCCAACAGACTAAGGGACGCGGGGAAAGAGGGGAAGACCGTTACCCTTAAGATCAGACTCGGCGGGTTTGAGACCTTTACAAGGGCAAAAACAATCCCCGTGCCTACGAATCATGCCGATCAGCTGTATAAAGAGATAAAGGGACTCTATGGGCGTTTTGACAGGAAAGGTAAAAACATCCGGCTCGTAGGCGTCAAAATTTCCGGCCTTTCCCTGACCGCGCGCAACAAAAGCCTTTTTAAAGACAGCCGGGAACGCAAAGCCGAGACACTGCACAGGGTCATGGACAGCATACGCCTTAAATTCGGCGAAGAATACATACATAGGGCGCAGAGCGGCAGGGTTGCGGGAAAGTAGCGTTTTTCTCTTGCCTGCTTAACCAAAACATACTAATATATATGATACAAAAGCCGTGAAGGCTATAACAAAAGGGGGACAAATGAGGAAAAGTGCGGGTTTCATTGTATTAGCTCTGGTGGTTTTAATGGCGCTGACTGTTACTGTCGCTTTCGCCGCGACACAGGCAAAGACGAATACGGCAAGTGCCGCGAAGCCAAAGACGGGTGCCAAGGAAACAGTGCAGAAAGTCATTCAATATCCGGCGAATGTAGTTAAAACTTCTGTCGGAGTAGTGACAGATACCGCGACGAAAACGACGAACGTGGTTTCCGGAGAGGTGAAGAATGTCGGTGCAGTCGCTACGGGCGATATGAAAAAGACGAAAGATCTCGTAATGGATCCGCTTACGGGCACAGCCGAGACAGCCAAATCAGCTGTCGAAGGCACCGTTTGCATGCCGGTGAATGCCGCGAAGGAATAAATATCCGGCTATAGCCGCGAAAAGGCAATATATACCCCCGCTTCCGTAAGAAGCGGGGGTAGTGAAGCCCTGGCCTAAAGGCCAGGGCTTCCTCTTGAGCAGAAATCTCGCAAAGGCATTTATTTCTCGGACTAAAGTCAGGGGATATGTGCGTGGGAGTGGAGCTCCATGTGCTAAAGGCCAAGGCTCCCTCCCGAGCAAAAATCTCACGAGTGCATTTATCCTTCTGGCTATAGTCAGGGGATTTTTGCTCGGGATTAAATCTTCCTGTCTTGCCTCATGTGATATAATGTGAGCATGCGTAAACAGAAGAGAATCGTACCCCCGCCGAGCGTTCTTGTCGTGGAGGCCTCCGCCGGGTCAGGGAAGACATATAGCCTCGCGAGAAGGTATGTCCGGCTTCTTCTCCGGCCGGGTTCATCCCGCGTGCGCGATCAGCTGCGTCATATACTCGCCATCACGTTTACGAACAAAGCCGCCATTGAGATGAAGGAGAGGATAATCGGCCTGCTCAAATCGATCGCGCTGGGATCTTTCGCGGATAAGGCGGAAAAAAAACAAACGCTTGCCTATATCGGCCTTGATGAGGCGGCTGCGGCCGAGAGGGCCGGTAAGGCCATGGATGGCCTGGTCCGCGACTATGACTATTTCCAGGTACGCACTATAGACAGCTTTATAAGCTCCCTCATTACCGGGTTTTCGTTTCCTCTCGGCATCTCGCCCGATTTTATCATTAAGAAAGATTCCCTCAAGTATCTTGAATACGGGCTTGAGAGCTTTATAGACAGGGCGGCTGATGACGAGGCGGCGGGCCGGGTTTTCAGGGATTTTATCACGCAGTTTCTTTTTATAGAAAACAGGGAATCCTGGATGCCCAGGAATGACATGCTCGGTCTGGTCGCGGCCCTGTTCTCGGTTTTCAACACGTTCGGGCTCGGCATGGCCAAATATACCGTTTCAGGAGGGGATATCATAAAAAAGAAAAAGGCAGTCCTCGAAGCGATGGGGGGCCTTTACGAAACCCTGCCGGACGGCACGGAAAAGAGGTTCAGGGAAATACTCGGACGATTCCTGGACGCGCATCCGGACAACTTCGACGTGAAAGAGGTGTCGGATTATTTCGGCAGGGAGAAATTTCCGGTCACTAAAAAGTACGATACGCCTGCGGCTGTCGGTAAGATATGGAAAAAGATAAGGGTTTGCCTGAAAGAATTATGCGAGTGGCAGGCGTTTTCGGCCTTCAACTGCTATATAGATATTTTCGATTGGGTGCTTAACGGCGTAACGGATCTGGCCGGCAGGGAAGGGGTGCTTTTTCTCGAGGAGCTTAACAGCCGCGCGGCCGCTGTTTTCCGCGGCCGGGGCGTCACGCCGGGTGAATTATCCTGCCGCCTGGGAGTGAGAATCGACCATTTTCTCATAGATGAGTTCCAGGACACGAGCGCGCTTCAATGGGCGAATTTACGGCCGATGATAACCGGGGCCCTGTCCGGGGGCGGAAGCCTTTTTTATGTGGGAGACAAAAAACAGGCTATTTTCCGGTTCCGGGGAGGGGATGCCGGGCTATTTGATTCGGCGGCGGCCGAGAGCGGCATTTCTGATCCTGACCGGGAAGCCTTACGCACCAATTTCAGGAGCGGAAAGGCCATCGTCGAGTTCAATAACGAGGTTTTCTCGAAAGCGCGGATAGAGGATTTTGCGGGCATGGCTGCCGGCGTGAAGGCGCCGCTTACCCGCCCGATGATCGAGGAAATCACCGGCGTATTCCGTGACGAATCGCAGAACTGCCCGCGCGGGAAAGGCGGCGGGTACGTACGGGCGGTGATCGTTGACGCCGGAGACAGGGACGAACGCGACCGCATCGCCAGGAGCGAGGTGCTCAGGCTGGCAGGGGAGCTCTGCGGCAGGTTCATGCCCGGAGATGTCGCCATCCTGACCAGGAGCAACGACGATGCCGAGCTTGTCACTTCGTGGCTCCTCGAGGAGGGCATCAGCGTCAATTCCGACAGGACGCTCAGCATATTGCGTCATCGGCCGGTGATAGAGGTGATTTCCCTGCTAAAGTTCCTTGTATCGCCGATTGACGATATAGCGTTTGCCGCGTTCATCACCGGAGAGGTATTTGCCGGGGCCTCGTCCCTGTCCCGTGACGGGATAAGGCGTTTTATTTTCGAGGCCGACAGAAAACGCGGTAAAGACGGCGGGTATCTCTACAAGAAATTTCGGGTTTCGTTTGCTGACTTGTGGGACAGATCCTTTTCCGATCTCTTCAGGAGCGCTGGCGTCATGCCCCTGTATGAAACAGTCGTGAATATACTCATGAGATTCGGAGCGATCGAACGCTTTCGTGATTCGCAGGGATTTTTCGCGCGCCTTCTCGAATTGGCCGGGGAGAAGGAAAGGGAATGCGCGGATCTGGCCTCATTCGTGGATTTTATCGAGAATGCCCGGGAAGAGGATCTCTATGTCAGGGTAAAAGACCCTCAATCCGTCAACGTGCTCACCGTGCACCAGGCGAAAGGCCTTGAATTCGGCGCTTGTATCATACCTTTCCTGACGATCGGCATCAAGCCGGGGCAGTCGGCCGGCGGCGGTTACGGCCGGGCCTTTATAGCCGGGCCTGACAATGCCGGCGGCGTACGCCTTTTCTCGGTAAATGCCAAGTATGTGAAATTCTCGGAAAAGCTGGCCGAATTATACGCGGTGGAATACAAGAAGGCCATTATCGATGAACTCAATATTACGTATGTGGCGCTGACCAGGGCCAGGGAAGAGCTTTATGTTTATGTCCCGCGCAAAGGCCCGAGGGGCGATAACCCGGCGGCCGCGCTTATTCCGGAGAGCGTGGAGAGAGGCGAAAGGCTTTTACGCCGGGCCGCCGAGCCGGCGCCGGAAACGAAAACGCTGAAAATACCGGTTATCGGCTACGGCGATTGGCTTGCCATGGTAAAGGATAACTTCGTGAAGAAGGGCGACCTGGCCGGTAGAAAGTCCATGAGGAGGGGGGAGATACTGCACCTTATCCTTTCGCATATCGATAATCTTTACGGCAGCCGTAAGTCCGCTGCGGAAGCGGTCGACGCCGCTGTCGTCGCGGCGCGTTTTGACCTGCCGAATATAAAAGACCTCTCCGAATACGCTTCAATCGTGAGACGGGCCGTCGAACACCCCGGGTTCAGGCCTTTCTTTTTCGTGAAAGACGGGCAGGTTTTTCAGGAAAAAGATATTGTAAACTCGAAAGGGGAAGCGAAAAGAATTGACAGGCTTATTGTGCGGGAGTCCGAATGCGTGATAATAGACTATAAAAGCGCGCATACAGGGGCTCCCGGGGACAGGGAACAGGTGGAGGAATACAAGTCCATAGTCGGCCAGATTTATCCAAAGGCGAAAGTGAAGGCCTTTATCCTGTACCTCGATGATACCGGCATGGAGGAAATATGAGCCGAAAGAGGGTCATGACGTGCGGCATATCGGATAATTTTATGGAGTTTGTGTATGGATTCATTGATGAGCATATTACGGGAAAGGGGAGAATCCTTGAACGGACGGCTTTCGTGTTTGAGGGGAAGCGCCCGGCGTATTTTTTGAGGAAACACCTGTCCGGCAGACTCGGATCCGGATTCTGCCCGCCGGTTTTTTTCACCATCGATGAATTTATGGAGCATATCGTCAGGGAGAACGTGAAACGGTCACGCGCGAGTTTTTCGAGGATATCCGAACTGGATGCCTATTATACAATCTACGAACTGGCCCGTGAGGCCTGTCCGGATATGCTTAACGGTAAAAAAGACTTCGCGGCCTTCCTGCCGTGGGCGCGCGAGATATGGATGCTGATGGAGAATATTGACAAAGAGGCCATCGACGCCGCGAAGATAATTCCGGTGCGGGGCAGTGACAGTACCGGCAGCGGTATGCCTGACAGTGTAAGGGACATGCTGAAAAACATAGCCGCGATCAAGAGTATGTTCGAAAGGAGGATGAGGCGGCAGGGCGTGTATTCCGGCGGGATGATGTACAGGATGGCCGCGGATATGATCGCGCAGACAGATCTCGGCAATTTCGACGAGGTTGTCTTCTGCAACGTGCTGTGCCACTACAATACGGAGATAGCCGTTATCAGGGACCTTTTTAAAAAGGGCAGGGCTTTTCTCCTCTTTCAGGGGGACCGCGGTGACTGGGCAATACTGAACCATATCGCGGACAGGCTTTCCTGCGATATAGACGCGGACCGGGCGCGCGGGAAAAAGGAGATGCCCGATTTCGAGATGATCGAGGCGTTTGACGCGCATTCTCAGGTAGGCGCGGTGAGGGAAAAGGTGAGGGCGCTCGGCGGGCCGGATGAAACCGTGATAGTTCTTCCCAACCCGCAGAATGTCGTGCCCCTCCTGTCCGGGATATCGTCGGTCCTGGAGGGGATTAACGTGTCGATGGGGTATCCCGTGACGCGGAGTTCTGTCTTTATCATGATGGACTTTATCGGGAAGGCGCAGGCCACCAGAAAACAGGGTATGTATTACGCGAAGGATTATCTTGCAGTGCTTTCGCACCCGCTCGTAAAGAATATAAAATTTTTAAAAAACGAGGCCGTTACAAGAATACTCGTCCATAAGATAGAGGAATCGCTTTTCGGGTTCAGGGAATCGGAGCTGGCGGGTAATTTTTTCGTTGATCCCGGCGCAGTCGAAAACTGCGGCGATATTTATGACGCGGCCCTGGAAGCGGTGTCCGAAACCGGCCGGGCGGCAGGCCGCGATGAGTTGCGTGATGTCCTTATCCGCGTTCACGAGTTCGCGTTCCGTTCGTGGGACGGCATCAGGGATTTTCGCGGCTTCGCGGAAAAAATGGAGCAGGCGCTCGACCTCGTCGTCAATAACAACCCGCTGGCGGATAACGGCGTCGAACTCATGGTCTTAAAAGAGATATATTCCGCGCTCGATGAGCTGAAAAATTCGGTTTTCGGCAGGCGCGAATTCCCAGCGCCGGACATATTCAGGATTTTCTTCGATATGCTGCGGCCGAAAACAGTATCGTTTTCGGGGTCATCGCTCAAAGGGCTGCAGGTGCTCGGGTTCTATGAGACCAGGCTCTTGAATTTCAAAAATGTGATCATCATGGACATGAATGAGTCCGTCGTGCCTTTCGTCAGGGTCATCGAGCCCCTTGTGCCGAGAGAGGCGCTGCTGGCTATGGGCCTGAGCAGGCCGGCGTGGGATGATGAGGTGCAGAGGTACCAGTTCAGGCGGCTTATATCCGGGGCCCGAAACGTCGTGTTTATTTACGAGTCCGGGAATAATAAGGAAAAAAGCCGTTTCCTGGAGGAGCTTATATGGGAAAAGGAGAAAAACAGCGGAAATATCCGCGGCGCCGTGGCATACAAAGTCAACTTTACCGCCAGGCCCCTGGTCCGCGCCGAAAAAATAAACAAGACAGAAGAGGTGTCTGACTATCTTGCCCGGGAATTCAAATATTCGGCTACCAGCATAGACGCGTATATGAGGTGCCCGGTCATGTTCTACCACAGGTATGTGCTTAACCTCAAAGAGCGCGAAAATCTGCTGCGTGATGTGGAAGGCAGGACTGTGGGGACGTTTATCCATAAACTGCTCGACGAAGCCTTCGGGCGTTTCAGGGGCGGGCCTGTCAGCATCAGCCCTGAATTCAGGAGAGAGTTTACGGATTTGATGGAGAGGCGATTTAATTCCGGGCTTAAGAAGCGGATGAAGCAGGACGCGCCGGCCTTCCTGGAGATATTGAGGCACAGGATGGGCTTGTTCCTCGACGCAGAGGACAAGAGGTGCCGCGGGACCGTGGAGAGGGTATTGTGCCTGGAAGAGAAATTCGATGGCCATGTTGATGTGCGGGGCCTCAACCTGAATATTACGGCCAAAGTGGACAGGATAGATATGCTGAAAGGAAACGGGGTGATGATAATTGACTATAAGACCGGCGCGGCGGATCCCATGCCCAAAAGTCCTGACATCATCAGACGTGCCGGCACGGATAGAAAAGCGATAAGGGACAACATAAAAAGTTTCCAGCTTCCTTTGTACATGTACATGTTCTGGCAGAGCGGGCTTTGCCGCGATGACGGCATGAGGCTTGACGCGGCCCTTTATTCTCTGCGGACCCAGGAGCTCAAAGGGCTCATGGTAAAGGGCTGTGAGGACGATTGGCGGGAAGTCGTGGGCATGTTCATGGCATATCTCAAGTCCGTACTGTCCGAGATAATCGACCCTAATGAGCCGTTTACGGCTGACGCCGAAGACGCCCGCCTCTGCGCTGTCTGTCCCTATTCGTATATGTGTTCGTGAGAGAAAGCGGGCGCTGTCTTTCGTAAAAAGCGGTCATTGGTAACCAAACGAAAGCCAGAATATCTCTTGAAGCCGCTGTAGGTTAGAGCATGAAGATACGACATTTCTATTTTAGCTTGACAGGGCGGATAAAAATTATTGCATATACAGGTTATTATGATATAATACGAAGACTAATTTTGAGCCCCCATAGCTCAGCTGGTAGAGCAACTGACTCTTAATCAGTGGGTCCAAGGTTCGAATCCTTGTGGG
>JBDRBZ010000064.1:0-8146 GCA_043822175.1 Candidatus Omnitrophota bacterium | reverse complement strand
GGACCATAAAAAATACGGGGTTAGGTTTCCAGTATATAAGCCGCCGGACTATAACATCCCTCAACGCCGGCAACTTCACCGCCACTATCGCGAGCTGACAGATGTTATACTGGGCCCTTTTTTCCTTTTCAGTAAAACAGTTGAGCGGGCTGACGTTCCTCATGCCGTAATCGATTGTCTCGGCCGCCGGGTCATAGGCCCCGCTGTCCACGCAGTAATCGCCGAGGTCAGTGCCAGGATACGGCATGAAGATCGAGAAATTGGGCATTTCGGGCTTCACTTTAATAGCGAAATCCACCGAGGCGATATCATGGTCGAGCGTGGTAAACGGCAATGCCAGCATGCTGTTGGCGTAAACGTTTATGCCGTGTTTTTTAAAAATATTAAAAGCGTTTTCGAGCTTTTCCTTTGTCACGTTCCTGCGCATCATTTTCATGCGCACCCCGTCGTCGGCGGCCTCGATGGACATGCATATGGAAAAACAGCCCGCCTTCTTAAGGTAGAATGCCATGTCATCTGTCACGTATTCCGAACGAAGCAGGCAGTAAAACGGAAGCCTGATTTCATCCGCCCATCTCGCGGCAAATTCCTTAAGCCATTCGTCGGCCTTATAAACAAACACGTCATCCTGTATGCGTATGAAATCCACTCTGTAGTTCTTCTTAAGCTCGGCTGCCTCCCGGATAACACTGTCGACCGAACGGCGCCTGAATATCCTGCCTGTCCCTTTGAAAATATCGTTAATCTTATTGTTAAAGCAGTACGGGCACGGGAATATGCAGCCCCTGCTCGTCCATATGCCCTTAATGCCGAACCGGCCCATCTCCGGATAATCGTACACAATCTGCCTGTCCATGAAAGGTATGGCGTCGACGTCGCTTATGAGGCCGCGCACACTGAGAGACGGGTCTCCGGAAACCATTATATTCGGGACACCGTTCACGCCTTTGCCCCCGCTAAGGCGCTCGACGACGTCCAGTATCGGCCCCTCGCCCTCGCCCAAGCATATCGCGTCAATGCCTGAGTCTTCCACGCAATCCCTGTTAAGGGTAGCGTGCGGCCCGCCGAGCAATGTGAATATCCCGGTTTTCTTCCGCAGGGCATCGTTAAACCGCTTCATGTCCTTCATGTCGACGGACATCATGCTGTAGGCAAGCATGTCGGGTTTCCAGTCGAGAATTTTCTTTTCCGCGTCCTCTTTCTGGATGACTGCCAGAGCGGTTTTATGCCCTTTTTCCTTAAGCACTGACGACAGGATCATCGGGCCGAACGGCTCATTGATGCCGAGGTCATTTACGACAAACATTACCTTCATTCGCGTTCTCCCGATTATACCTTAAAGTCATTGACCGCCCTGATAACACGCCTGATTTCCGCGTCTTTCAATTCCGGATATAGCGGCAGGGAAAGCACTTTTTTAGAATACTCTTCCGTATACCGCAGCCGTCCCCGCGCCAGCAGCCTGTACGCCTTCTGCGTGTAAGCGGGACGGGGATAATGCACAGAAGTCCCTATGCCGCGGGACGCTAGATGCGCGCGTAAAAGATCCCTGCGCGCGCAACGGATCACGTATAAATGATATACATGCGACCCGTAAGGCATTTTTACGGGTTTACTGACCAGGGGGTTTGTAATGCCTTTATCATACCCTGCCGCTATTCTCGCCCTGATCCTGTTGAGCCCGCTAAGGCGCTTTAATTTGAACCGCAGCATGGCTGCCTGGACCTCATCCAGGCGGCTGTTTAACCCCATTATTACGCTGTTGTATCTCTCCTTCTCGCCGTACATCCGCAATTTAACGGCTTTCCCGGCAAGGTCTTTATCGCCGGTCACGATCATGCCGCCGTCTCCGTAGGCCCCGAGATTCTTTGTCGGATAAAAACTGAAACATCCCACGTCACCGATCGTCCCGGCTTTTTTATTTCCGTAAGCCGCGCCGTGGGCCTGGCAGGCGTCCTCGATTACACGGAGGCCGTGTTTTCGCGCGGCGGCGAGTATCGGGCGCATATCAGCGCACTGCCCGTACAAATGTATGGGTATTATTGCCTTTGTCTTTTTACTGACGCGCGCTCCTATTCCCGAGGCATCCATGTTATAGCTTACCGGATCAATGTCGACAAAAACAGGCGTCGCCCCGGTCAATACTATAGCGGCAACAGTCGGCACACCCGCGTTGGCCGTAGTGACCACTTCATCACCGGGGCCTATACCGCAGGCCAGGAGGGCCACCTGAAGCGCCTCGGTGCCCGACGCCACGCCTATCCCGAAAGAAATGCCCAGGTAGGCGGCAAATTCCTCCTCAAAGGCCTTTACCTCACGTCCCAGGATGTAATGTCCGGAGCTCAGGGCCCTTTTCACCGCTTTATCTATCCCGGCGCTTAAGGCGCGGTATTCCCTGCCCGGGTCACAAAACGGCACGCATATTCTATCCTTCATGATCACACCCAGTAATGCTTCTTATAACGCCGGTAATATGACAGCATCTTCCCGAATCCTGCCCTGTATGACACGGCCGGCTCCCATCCCGTGGCGTCTCTGAATTTATTAAAGGAAGCGTAATAATGGCCTATGTCTATTTTTTTATTCTCGGACGGGAAAGGCGCAAGCTTATACTTGCCCGAACCGTTTATTTCTATAAGCAGCTCCGCTATCTCCGCGAGCGATATGGGCGGATGGTTGCCGAGGTTGAAGATCCCGCCGTTCAGCGCGTCATCATAGGCCGAAATAAGGAGGGCCTCGACAACGTCATCGATATAGTTAAGGTCCCTGAGCTGTTTACCGTCGCCGTAGACTTTGACCGTATTCCCGTCGATGATCTCGCGCACGAACCAGCCGATAAATCCCTGCCTGTTGTGCTTCATGAGCAGGCCCGGGCCGTAAGTATTCGTCATGCGCAAACACACCGTCTTCAGGCCGTACACGTCGTGATACATCACATGGTACCACTCGCCCGCCAGCTTGTTTATGCCGTTTATGTCTGTCGGGTTCAGCGGGTGTTTTTCGTCAACCGGAAGGTATTGCGGTTTCCCGTAAACCTGGCGTGTGCTCGCGAATATGATCTTGATGCCGGGGTTGTATTTTCTCGAGGCCTCGAGTATAGACAGCTGGCTCCTTGTATTCACCTCAAGGTCCGTATACGGGTCCGTCATGCTGTCGATATGGCTTACCTGGCCGGCGCAGTTGAACATAAGGTCAATGCCCCTTACGAGAAATTCCATGGAGTGGACGTCCCGCACGTCCGAGAAATTAATGCCCACCCTGTCTTTTATCTTTCTCACGTTAAAGAGATTGCCGCCTGCCTCCGGAATCATCGAATCCACCAGTGTCACGTCGGAGCCGAGCTCCGCAAGGCGGGAGGCCAGATTAGAGCCTATAAAACCGAGACCCCCGGTTATGAGCGTCTTCTTCCCGGAAAAGAATTTCCCGAACCGTGAACGCGCTTTCATGACTTCCTCTCTTTCCCGGATGCCAGCACGCCGCGCACCACATATTGCGGCGTCTGGTTCGCCGTCAGATATTGTTTCCCCAGATACTCGCCTATAAACCCGAGCATGACCAGCTGGATGCCGGCAAACACAAGGATCGCGACCAGTATGGACGTAACGCCCATGGGTGTTTCAGGATGCAGAAATTTCTCGATTACAATATGCACGCTGAAGATCCCGCCCAGTATCGAAAAGGCGAAACCAAAGAGCGTGCTTATCCTCAAAGGGATGACCGAAAAATTCGTGAACATGTTGAGCCAGAGCCTCACGAGCTTGCGCAGTGTATAGCCGGATTTCCCCTCCGCGCGTCTGTCATGCTTAACCATCACCTTCCCGATCTTACGCGTCGTGCGCAGTATGAGCCCGTCTATGTACGGAAAAGGCCCCTTGTACGCCGTTATCTCGTCTATTACAAACCTGTTCACGCATTTGAAGCTTGAGAGGTAAAGGTCCCCGGGCTTATCCAGCAGGAACGTGCCCACCATGTCGTTAAATTTACTGCCCAGGTTCCTGAAAAGGGAATGCGCCTTTTTCCTGTAATAGCTGTAAACCACGTCATAGTCACCGTCCGCGGCGCACTCGACCAGCTTCAATATCTCCTCGGGCGGGTTCTGAAAATCGTCATCGATTATGACGGCGTAATCCCCTGTCGCGTAATTGAGGCCGGCCATAACAGCGTTATGCTCGCCGAAATTTTTCGCCAGGTTTACGTATGATACCGCGTCTTTGTGTTTTTTGAAAACACCCACGCACTCATCGTGGCTGGAGTCCCCGGAGCCGTCGTTCACGAGCACAAGCTCCATGTCCCTGCCCGAAAACGTCTTCATGAGTTCATCCGCGAGCCGCGCTATCGTGCGGGCGCCCTGATAAACCGGTATAACAACACTTATCTTCATTTTGTCCACCTCTTCAGATCATTTGTAACGTCACTCATTTTTTCATATATATTATCTGACTCGAACAGGAAATACCTGGCCGAGCGGATAGCCTCTTTCGCGCCGTACTTTCTGCGGATAAACCAGAAGACAGGATGCCTGTGATCTTTGCCTTTAACATTCACGTGCTCATGGACACGGCGTATATCATTAATGAAGCCATACTCCAGGTGAAGCCGTTCCGCCAGGCGCCGGGCCTCGGCCTTAAGCCCTGCCCTTAAATAGCACCAGCTTAAAAGAACCGCGTACGGCAGGAAAAGCTCCCTGTTCATCCTCGGAGGATAATCGGCAAGCCATTCGGCGTCCTCGGCTTTCATATTCTCCCTATGAGCGAATAACGACTTTATCCAAAGGCTCTGAATAAGCCATTCCCTGTAGCCCGGGGGCCCGAGGCCGCAGCCGGCCCATTTTTTCAGAAAACTCAGATCCTCTCTCGTCGCCCTTAAAAGCACCAGACGCCGAACCCTTTCAAAAAGTGACTTACTGTTACCGGTAGAATGCGCCCTTTCAAGCAGCCTGGCTCCTTCTCTGTTATATCCCATAAAGGCCCAGAAGAGCGCCAGTTCCATAAGCCTGCGGCCCGGGTCGAATAACTCATTATTTTCGGCTATGGCAGATATTCTTGAAACTGCCTCCCTGACAGCCTGCTCAGGTTTGATGTACAGGAAATTGTCGAATATGGTTTTATACATGTCCATCCCATTACCGGCCACAGCGCTTATACATCTGCCGACATCCCCGCTTGTCCTGGCTATTACATCTTTAAGGCACAGTTCGTCAAACAGTGTCCGGCGTCCGACCGGTACCGCGACGACAGGCACCCCGCGCTGGAGCGCGTCGAACACAACCATGGAATTGCCTCTGGTGAAAAGCACATCCGTGATATCAAGCACCCTGTCTATCGGCAGATACCTGTCAACCAGGATCGCGTTGGGCGCGTATTTTGTCACATATTCCCTTATCATGCTGTCTGTCTCGCCCGGATGCGGCTTGACAAGCAGGCTGTAACCGTTCGGCAGCCCCATCGACACCGTTTCAAGAAGTTTGCGCCTAACCTCATATGTCTCGCCGCTGGGCGTAAGATAGGCCAGGCTCAGCGTCGCGACCCGATGCGCGTCAGGCACCCCGAGCTCCCTTATAAGGCGGCGTCTTTCATCCGGCGCGCACGGCATGTGCTCCTTATACCTGAAAACACCGCCTACGGTCTCAACCACCTTTTCCGGCACCCCTATGCCGACAAATTTCGACCTCTCATGCTCTGACCCGACAAGCAGTTTGTCCACGGGCAGGAAATACTCATTTACGAATCCCTGCTCGATGACCATCTGGAATATCTCCTCTATCGCTATCACGGGGATGCCCCTGAACAGGGCGTCTTTTATGATGTT
The DNA here is from genome assembly GCA_043822175.1 of Candidatus Omnitrophota bacterium. Lineage (GTDB taxonomy): Bacteria > Omnitrophota > Gorgyraeia > JABMRN01 > JABMRN01 > JBDRBZ01. Next base: position 2,338 of record JBDRBZ010000064.1, on the reverse strand, counting down.
AAAATGCGGTATCCGCGGCTGGGCCGAGAAAAGCACGACCGCGCCGACGCCATCAAACGCTTCGGGCGGCACCCGGTTATTCCTGAAATAGCAGTTTTCCCCTTCGCCGCGCAGTTTACCGTCCGCAAACCACGGGTGCTTAGGGTTATATATGCACCTTATCCGCCAGTCAGGCATGTGCGCGCTGAATATCGGCATATTTCTCGCGTGAACAACGCCCACCGGGTTAAACAGCAGTGTTTTCTTCATGCCTTTTCTTTTTTTTGTTCTTCTTCCAGGTCAAAATAGGCTGTATTGGTCGCGCCTACCTTGGAATTTTTTATATTCGTATAAACCAGCACATCCGCCCTCTTATGCAGCTGGTCGCATGAGTCGCAGAAAGGATACGCGCCGAAGTTGCCCGACGCGTGCGCGCGCCTTAATCGCTCGTATTTTTCACCCTTGAGAATATCCTTAAGCGTCTCCTTATTGAAATCTCCGAGCACTATACGGGAGTCATAATCGAAACAGCAAGGCACGGCAAGGCCGTCCCACTGTACCTGGACAGGCCCGGTAAACGGGCGGCCGCAGCTTACTTTTCTGCCGGCCCTTTCCCTGTATGCCCTGCCGTCTGACCAGTTATGGGGCTTCCATACGGATACGGCGTCCACCCTGGGCTCATACGTTTTAAGAAACGCGTCCATCTCATGCCGGTTTTCATCGAGTAAAAGAAAATACATCTCGATCCGCAGGCCGCTCTTAACCGCGCGCCGGGTAGTGAGCAGGGTCTCGACGTTACCGCGCACTGTTTCAAAATCCAGCCCCTTGTGAATGGATTCATATGTCTCTTTGGTAACCGCATACATGCTCACCCTGATCTTATCAAAAAGCCCGGCCATCTTTGCGGCGCTTTCCGCGTCCATGATAGACCCGTTAGTAATGGTAAACACCTTCATGCCTTTTGATTTGGCGTATTCGGCCCTTTCAAAGATAAACGGGTCGAGAAAACTCTCGCCGTAATTCTCGAGGCTGACCTGCGTCGCCCCGTACTCACACGCCTCATCGAGCACCCGCTTGTAGAGCGCCATGTCGAGCACCCCCTGGGGCCTCTTCATTTTGTCGCGCGGGCACATTATGCAGCGCGCGTTGCACCTGTTTGTGACCTCGAACCTTATTTCAGGGTTTATCAGCTTCATGTCACGATCCTTTCGTGGAGTCGGCCTAAAGGCCATGGCTTATACGTTAAACTGCACGTCATACAGCCGCTTATAAAGCGACCCCATAGACATCAACTCATCATGCGTGCCACTTTCGATCACGCGCCCCTTCTCGAGGACGACGATGTTGTCGGCATGCAGTATGGTCGAGAGCCTGTGGGCGATGGCTATGACGGTGCGGTCTTTTGTGAGTTTCTGTATCGCCTCTTTTATCATAATTTCCGTTTCCGTATCAAGCGCGCTCGTGGCTTCGTCGAGAATAAGTATTTCCGGGTTGTGTATAATGGCCCTCGCTATGGATATCCTCTGCTTCTGCCCGCCTGAAAGCTTAACCCCCCGCTCCCCCAGCACGGTATTGTACGCCTCCGGAAGATTCATGATAAACTCGTGGGCGTGGGCGTTCCTGGCGGCCGCGATTATGTCGTCGTTTGTGGACCCGGGGTGGCCGTAGGCGATGTTATCCCTCACGGTCGCGTTGAAAAGAAAGATGTCCTGGGTCACGATCCCTATCTTCTTCCTCCATGACCTGATATCCAGTTCTTTGAGCGGGATGCCGTCTACAAGTATTACGCCCGAAGTCACGTCATAAAACCGCGGTATGAGGTTGGCGATAGTGCTCTTCCCGGCGCCCGACGCCCCGACGAGCGCGGTAATCCGGCCCTTCCTGAATGCAATATTGATATCATGCAACACTTCCTTATCCTTCACCTACGCGAAACACACGCCATTAAACTCACCTGCCTGTGAAAACGCGCCGGGCACCCTCGTCCCGCCGATTATCGTCTTTTTATCCCTGGCGTCGCAAAAATGCTCATAGGCGGTAAATGCCGCCATCCGCTGTGTCGCGGTAGACCGGCAGTTATTAAGCGTATTGAGCTGGGTAAGCATCTTTACGAGCACTACCAGATAAGCCGCGAAGACCGGAAATATTTTCGTAATATCCGTCTCCCTAACGTTCACGGCAATAAGAAATGAGGCGCATATAAGGCCGAATATGAAAACCTCGGAAACCGGAGTCACCAGTTGGACATACCTGTTGCCCTTGTACTGGGTAGAATAAACTTTGCGAGCTTCTGTCTTGAACGCGGCCTTTTCCGCATCTTCTGTGCCGCAGACTTTTATGAACCGCATGCCCCCCAGCA
>JBDRBZ010000063.1:0-5052 GCA_043822175.1 Candidatus Omnitrophota bacterium | reverse complement strand
GCGCTCGCGCTGCTGTTTATCCGTATAGTCAGTACCCACCTCCCACCTGGCCTGCGAATAGACAGTGTACGCGCCGAGGGGGTTGCACAACATCACCCGTATGCCGTGTTTCCTGAACATATCCCTTAATAAATCCTTGTTCAGGGGGATGGTATCAAAAACCCTTATCGTATTGCACCCCATGTCTTTAAGGAGCCGGAAATCGCCCACAGCCGCCTCATCATCATCCCGGCGGCCGCCGCCGTCGGCGTCCACCCAGGATTCGTAAGCGACATCGTTTATGCCGTTACTGTTCTCATCCGCCTCTGTCCAGTTCCACATGTAATTCTTGCCGACCATCGTCGGATTATACGTGACCCCTTTTACCAGGTAAGGCTTCCCGTTCACTAAAAGCGCCCATTGTCCGTTCGAGTACTTTGCGCACGACACTTTGCCGCCGCGGCGTTCGACTATTTTAAGTTTCGACACGTTTACATAAGCCTTTTTCCTGTCTTCCTCGGTAAACGGCACAAAACGCCCGGGTGTTACGGCGACCAGATTTTTCTCGGGGTCCCCGCCTACGGCCTCCTGCGTCTCTACCATTGCGCCGTCCAGCCTCAGCCCGATTTCCGGATGCATTCGCGTAAGGTTGACTATCTGGTTCCATGCCGCCGGCGCGATGAGCCACGTCCATGTGACCGAACGGTTCCAGCAGCAGGCCCGGGGGTACATTATCATCGCGGCGCGGTAGGCCTTGAGCGCGTGCGTATAAAGCCCGGCGTTTTCCAGGGCCCTGCCCGTGAAATAGAGCTTTACCCCCGGGTCTTCTTTCCGCGCCGCGGCCCACGCGAAAAAGTCAGCCTGGGGATTCCCTGAGCCGACATGTTTCCAGGGGGAGTTTTTGAGTTTCCCCTCTTTTTTGAACACCCTGTACGCCGGATCTTCGGTAACCCGCTCATTCGGGTCAATACCCTCGCCCGAAGCCCGCGCCAGGCCGTCCGCGTCATCGACGACATACTCATAGTCAAAGGTGCCTTCCCCCGAAAACCTCCCGTAATGTTCATACAAGACGACTTTTTCGGTACCCGGGTCAAAAAGCGAGAAAACCCGAGCATCTTTAGCCCCGGAGGCGAACAAAACCAGCGCGAGGGCGAGTGCCGCCTTAGCGGCTGACACCGGGAAGGCATTCGATGGTCCGGCCACGGCGGCGCCTACGCTTTCCCTGTAGCCGTTTCCATTATCTCGGTCATTCTTCTTATGAAATCGCTGGACGGAGGAAGGCTTCCCTCGATAAAAAGAGCTCCTTCATAAAGCTGGGTTATACACTTATCTATGAGGGGGTCAGAACTGTTGCCCATATATATCCGCGCGAGGTTTGTTACCAGCGGATGCGAGACGTTTACTTCCATGATCTTCTTCATCTCGGGGACTCCGCCGGCCAGGTTCATTATCTTCATCATCTTCTCCATCTGCGGATCGACGCCGTATTTTCCGGTCACAAGCGTAACCGGCGAATCCACGAGCCGTTTCGACGCCACCACGTCCTCGACCCTGTCCTTGAGCGTCTCCTTAAACCTCTTCAGCAGCTCCTTTGACAGTGTGTCACCGGGTTTCTCGATCCTGTCTTCCGGCATGAGGTCTATATCGGATTTCTCGACGGATTTTAACGGCTTTTTATCGTATTCCCCTATGGACGGCACGGTGAACACGTCGACGGGTTCGGTAAGGAGCAGCACCTCGATGCCCTTTTTCCTGAAATACTCGAGGTTCGGGTTTTTGTCCAGCACGTCCCTGGAATCGCCCGATATGTAATAAATGGCCTTCTGCTCTTTCTTCATGCGCGACACGTAGCTTTTGAGCGTCGTGAGCTCCCCCTTCCCAGTCACGCTCGACTCATACATGCACAGGTCTATTATCTTTTCCCGGTTCTCGAAATCCGTGTTAATCCCAATTTTGAAGAGGGATCCGAAATTCTTATAAAACTTGCCGAACTTATCCGCTTCTTTCCCGGACATGTCCTTTAACCAGGCGAGTATCTCGCGCGTCAGCATGCCTTTTATCTTTGACACCGCCGGGCTCGCCTGCGTCACTTCGCGCGACACGTTAAGGGGGAGGTCTGTCGTGTCGACCACGCCCTTTACAAACCTTAAATAATCATGAAGCAGGTCCTTCGCGTCGGCCTGTATGAGGATCTTATTGGAATACAGGTGTATCGATTTCTCGAGCTGGACGCGCACGAGGTCGGGCGGCGCCGAGGACGGGATGAAGAGAAGCGCCTTGAAATTGGCCGCGCCCTCTATTGCGAGCTGCAGATGGCTTAACGGGGCCTCGTTTTCATTCGTTAAAAATTTGTAGAATTCGGTAAGTTCCGCGTCCGTCACCTCGTCCTTTTTTCTGTGCCAGAGCGCGCTTACCACGTTGATCTTCTCGTTCTTCAGGAATATCGGGAAATCAGCGAAGTTGGAATACCTGTTCACTATCTCCTTCACCCTGTATTCCATCGAAAATTCCTGGGCGTTCTCCTTGAGCATGAACGATATCCTGGTGCCCCTCTTCTTCCGGTCGGTCTCAGCGATCGTATACGCCCCGGTCCCGGATGATTTCCAGAGGTATCCCTTGGAGTCGCGGTCCGCATAGCGCGTTTCTATCGTCACCTCGTTTGTGACCATGAAAACAGAGTAGAATCCGACGCCGAATTTGCCGATAAGCTCATCATCGAAGGTTTTATTACCATCTTTTACCGTCTTCATGAACTCGAGCGTCCCGGACCGCGCGATAGTGCCGATATTGTTTATAAGGTCATCGCGGGTCATGCCTATGCCTGTATCCTCGATGGAGAAAAGGTGTTTTTTGGGATCCACCTCTATGCGTATCTCGAGAGGGGCGTCATAATCCGCGACATCCTTGTCGGTAAGCTTCCTGAACCGTATTTTATTCAGCGCGTCCGAGGCGTTTGAGATAAGTTCGCGCAGGAATACCTCGGGATGCGTGTACAGAGAATGGATGATGATATCCAGAAGCTGCCGTATTTCCGCCTTATACTCATGGGTCTCGGTGACATTTTCTCTATCAGCCATGTAAACTCCTCCTTAGAATGTAAATCCTGTATTACATATAGCGCTGGGGGATGCCGTCCACTTCCCTGAAGGCGGGCGATAACGGACCCGGTTCCCTGCCGAAAGACCTGCCGAGCCGCTCATGGAGCGCCACCTGGTCCAGGTCGACATGCCTTTGTTTTATAGCGTCGGCGATTCTCATATAGCGTATTTCCCTGCCGCATACGCCTTCCACCGTCACGCCGGTTTTCCCATCCTTAAGCAGCAAAACGGCGGCCGCCCCGCCCTCGATGCCAAAATTGGCGTCATAAGCCGAGCTGTGTCCGCAGCGCACGAGATGCCCGGGCTTCACGTCCCTGACTTCGGGGATCACATAAATGCCTTCGACGTACATGTGCACGCGCTTCATAAAATCAGTGACTTCTTTATCTGCTTTAAACCTTTTCGTGAGCTCCTGGCATACATACTTCCCTGCGCCGGCCAGTTTTTTATGGCCGAACGCGTCCACACCGGCGGATTCGTCCACTATCTCTTTGCCGCTGGCGTCTTTAAGCCCCTCGGCCACTACTATTATGTAGTTACCCGCGTGCACGTCATTCTTCTCTATCCTGTGCATATACACCTGCTTGACGTGCCTGTATAAAGCGTCAAAGTCCACGGGTATCTCGGGTATGAGTATCGCGTCCGCGTCGCCCGCTATGCCCCCGCGGAAGGCCGTATGGCCGGCATACCGCCCAAACACCTCGACCGCGACAATCCTGTTATGCGTGGTAGCCGTGGTCTTCATGTCATTGACAAATCCCGCTATCCTGTTTATCGTGGAATCGGCCCCGACAGAGTAGGTCGCCAGGTCCATGTCCATGGTCTTGGGCACGTGCACACACTTTATGCCCTGCTTATCAAGATCTACTATAACGCTGCCGGTATCGTCTCCGCCGCTTATGACAAGGGCATCTATCGCAAATTTCTTAAGGCCCTCTTTTATTCTTTCATACTTTTTCTCATCGGCTATCTTCTTTATTTTCACCCGCGAATGCCCGGCCTCTGACCCGGCCATGGCTATGTTTATGCCATCGGTCCTGTCAGGCGTAAGCTGGGTAAGTTTCGGAAAATCCACCAGGTTATACAACCCGGCGTAACCGTTGGGTATGACATAGCACTCCATGCCCAGGCTGTTAGACATGTCCGCCGCACCTTTTATGACACCGTTCAATCCCCCGCAATCCCCGCCGCTCGTTATAACGCCGATTTTCCTGATATCCGCCATTTTATCCTCCGGGTTCATTCCTTTTACCGAAATTCTCAAAAGACTCCATAACCATCTTCTTCATGTCCATCGAGAAAAACTCCATGATGATAGCCATCACGACAAACGCGTTCATGAGTATGTCTTTTTTGCATATTATGTTCATGAGCTTAACCTGAGTCTTGCACATGGCCGTGATGTCCTGCTTGAAGCGCGCTATAACGCCGTCCATTTCGGCCTTGTCATGGCCGTGGAACCAGTGTATGTTGAGGTATAGCCTTATGGCGACGTCTTTTGACCTCATGAATGGCGTCACGCCGTGGAAATATTTGCCGTACTTCCTGCCGACAGTACAGTAATTCATAAGACTCATGATCGATACGGCCTTGAACGCGTCCTGCATCGTGGCGTCGGCTACGTGCAGGAGCCCCTTTTCACCGCCCTTGCATACGGTAACAACTTCATCGTGCGAAAGGTAAATATCGAGGATGCCGACAAGCGGCAGTATGGGCCTCAGCGCCTGGCAGATCTCATCAGAATCACCCAACGGGCAGAATTCACATTTATGAGACGCGATTTCCGCCTTAAGGGCGGGCGGCATTTTCCCGGAATCAGCCCAGAAATCGTTTGCTGCTTTTTCAATGCCTTCTCTCGTCAGGGCAAGGCGGGTCGAATCCTTGAATATAAGGTAAAAACCCTCGTTATCATAATCCTCAAACTTAAAGCATACTGTTTTGGGATCTTCCTGCATGCATTGACCTTTCACTGCTG
>JBDRBZ010000062.1:0-3644 GCA_043822175.1 Candidatus Omnitrophota bacterium | reverse complement strand
AGCTTGGGGAGCCTGCCCACCTTAATCGGGATCTTTCCTACCCTAAACACCTTTGCGTCTCTCTCCATTCCGGCAAAGGTAAATCCTGAAACCGCGAGAACCATATCAAACGCTATTCCATACGCATCCGCAGCTAAAACGGTTCTTTTATTCTTAACAACGTCTTTTAGAGATAACCCGTTTAAATTCCGCTCCTCGACAGTCAGCGAATAACCCAATTCCAGAAAGGCGGATACGGCCTTTTCAACATTACTTATCGTCGGTTTTACGAATATATCGAAATCCTGTGTCGAGAAAGTCTCATCGGCGCCTGAGGCATAGTAATTAATGCCTGACATGCCTACTACGACGTATCGAACGCCCTGCAGATTAAACCTGTCCAGAAGCTCCATGTAAGGATCATAAAACCGTTGTTATCATATAATGATAACATTGTCAAGGGCGGGGCAATAACATTTGCGCCACGGCCGGAGGTGTTTTTTTAACAAAAAAGTGACGAATTTGTCAGGGCTTGCCCCGAAGATTGTATCGTTCAAAAATTTCCTTCGGATATTTTTGAATCAATCTTCGGGACGCTTTTTTCTTCGAAAAAAGCTGGTGGAGGTGCCGGGATTTGAACCCGGGTCCTCAGACCTCAACTCAAAAGCTTCTACATGTTTATCCTGTCTTTTATCTTAGCCCGCGCGCCGCAGACAGAAAAGCTGCGCGCGGGAGCGGCATCCGTTAATACCTCACTAAAAGCCCGGAAGCTAGGCCTTTAAGGGGTTCTGCGTAAGTTAAGCCCTAATTAGTATCCCAGAACACTTACTAATGGACTCGTCCCCACAAACGTGGGAACATTCAACGCATCCTCGGCCAAGATTGCCTCGGCCTCGGCTACTGGATTGTAGTTTGCGTTTACTGTATGCCGGGTGTTTAAAGAGGCCTCCCAGCCACCTCTACATGCCGCCCTCAAGCTGTTGATGAGAGTCGAAACCTGTCACCCCCAATTCAGCTCTACCTTTTTTTTCTCAAAGAACGTTCAATCTCGAGCCGGGCTTCTTTCTCTTTTATCGCCTCGCGCTTATCAAACTGCCGCCTGCCCCGCGCGAGCGCTATCTCCACTTTCGCGAACCCGCTTTTGAGATACACCTTAAGCGGTATCAGCGTATACCCCTTGGCGCGGGTTTTCATAAGAAGCCGCAATATCTGGTTTTTATGCAAGAGCAGTTTCCGCGTCCTCAGCGGATCCACATTATTAATGTTGCCGAATTCATACGGGCTTATGTGGAAATTGTATATAAATATTTCGTTATTCTCGACCCTGGCGAAGCTGTCGCTGAGGTTAGCCCTTCTGGCGCGCAGGGACTTTATCTCTGTCCCTTTAAGCTCGATCCCCGCCTCAAGCGCCTCGATGATCTCATAATCCCTTTTGGCGCGCCTGTTCGTAACAATTATATTTTCTGCCATATGGCGCCACGCTAATCTCCGACAGCGTTCATGCTCTCCGTCCGGTTGTCCACGTAATCCGCCGCAGTCGTATCATACTCATCGTTACGGTCGCCGGACGGGGTGTCTTCCCTTTCCGTATAGTAGTCAGAATCATTATATTCTTTTACAGGCGTTTCATAGGCCTCATCCGCGGAATCCCGATCACGGTTTCCGCCACCCGACGATTCGAGGCTGATGCCGTCATTTACTTCCAATGCCCCGGCATTTTTTTTCACCATCGACCGGAGGATATCCGCGCATTTCTGCTTAAGGGTAAAATCGGCATCCACCCCCTCAAGGCTGCCCTCGGCCTCATCAACAACGGCGTAATAATAATCATCCAGGGCCTCCACGCCTTTTAACACGGGATACCGGGCCGGATCAAGGCTGAAACTGTCATATATCGCCGACACCAGCGCTTTCTTGTCACCGTCACTGAACTCGACCCAGTCTCTGCCCGTAGCGTTAATATTGACGTCCGCGAAAGCGGTCACGACTAGCGCGCATACGATCATACCTGTCAATAATATTTTCATGCATGTTCCCCTTTCACGAAAAGAACTGGCGTCCCCGGGCAGATTTGAACTGCCACTCCTGGCTCCGGAGGCCAGTGCTCTATCCAATTGAGCTACGGGGACCCGTATAAGGCTTATCATTTTCCATGCAGGTGCACGTAATCGCTCAAGATTTTGGAATCTTCCTTGGCAATGCTTATCAGGTTCGCGCCTATATCGAACTTCCCGTCGCTCAAAGGCCTTACCCTGACCACCTGCACTACGGCCGCAATAGGATGAGGCACTACCTCATGTGGAAGATTTATCTGTACGGTAAGATAAGAGCCTACCGGCAGTATCGTATCCGACTCAAACAGCATTCCGCTTCTGGAAATATCCTTGGTTGTGGATTTCTTATACTTATCCTGCACAGGAAAATGCACGTCAACGTTTATCTTCAGCCTCACCGTCTTTCTCCGCTCGAATACCCCGTAAATATTGCTGTCAATAAAAAGCGGCGCGCTTTTATCCTTCTTTTTGCCCGCGTCCCTGATAACGACCCTGTAGTAATCCTCTATGGCCTTTATTATGTCAGACAGTATGCCTACAAAAGGCTGGACTTTGTAGCCGGTAATGCGCTGCACCTCTTCTACGACATCACTGTCGAGCGGATCCGACATTACAACCGTAAGAACATCCTCGACCCTGTCTATCGGGATCAACCTGTGTTTTTCGGCCACTTCCACGGGCACAAGGTCTATGACCTTCGGCGATATATTATAAACGCTGACCGGGATATACGGGATCCTGAACTGCTCCGATATGCACGTGGCCAGCTCTTCTTCGTTTATATACTCTCTCTCGATCAGATACTGTGTCACGCCGGTACCGTATTGCTTCTGATACTCAAGCGCCTCATTGAGCATTTCCTGTGTTATGAATTTTTTTTCGATAAGTATTTCGCCTATTTTTTTCCTCGCGCTCATTTGCTGAACACCTCGTGTTTTATGGTGTTTTTACCTACCTTTTTCGCTATATACATAAGGTTGTCCGCGCCTTTGACCATTTCGTCCACCGAATACGGGGAATGTCTGTACGTAACAACCCCTATGCTGAAAGTGGCCGGCCATTCGTTTTTCTCCACCATGTCCATGAGAGCGCCGTGTACCTTCCTTACGGCCGCCTCGGCGTATTCGCGCCCGGCCGCGGATAAAATGATTACAAATTCGTCGCCGCCCACGCGCGCGACAATGTCGCTTTTACGCACGTTTTTGTTTATGGTTTCGGCCGTAAACCTCAGGAGCGAATCCCCCGCCGGATGGCCGAACGTGTCATTTATGGCCTTGAAATTGTCACAGTCGAGATAGGCGACCGTTATGGGGGTGCCGTACCTGTGGCTTGTCTCAATCTCTCTTTCGGCCATCTCGAAAAAAGCCTTTCTATTGGCTATCCCTGTCAGAAAATCTTTCCTCGCGAAAAGTTTTTCCCTCTCAATCGAGGATTTTAAACGCGCGATAAGTATCACGATAGTGATAAAGAGAATCGCCCTTACCAGCACATCCCAGTGGATAATGAGAAATCTTGAATACACCACGCCCGCCTGAAGATTCGCGATATCACCCATTACCGCCGCCAGGATTCCCACGACTAACCCTGCCGGCGTGCCGACGCGCCATGTGG
>JBDRBZ010000061.1:0-4323 GCA_043822175.1 Candidatus Omnitrophota bacterium | reverse complement strand
ATGCAGGCGTTCATTATTGATGGAAGTTGGCGGGAATGGGATGATGTAACTTTTCAAAGCTGGATTGACGTATATAATACGTCGCAGGTTGTATCGCACCTGGCTCAATCACCTATGCGGGCTATCCCATCTGCGGATTTTCGCGTAGTAGCAAGGGAAAAAATGGGTGAGAGGCTCTATGAAGTCTTGGGCAAAACTAAGATATTAGTTGACCGCGTGATCAGGCTTAAAGCTTTGTGCGTCGCGGAAGAGATGAAAAGGTTATCAAGCGGGCCATATGACAATGACAAGCTTTTGGATGAGGCTTTTAAGGATGCTGTTTTATGGGTCGTGATGATATTGCAGACGACGCCGATAAAGGATTTCAGGCACCTGGAGAAATTGACCGAAATGCTTGAGGCTGAGCTGGCTCACCAACGTCTCCTGAACGCCCCTCAGTCCGCGCGCCTGGCGTTCAGAGAGCTGTTTGTTAATTTTGAATATGATCCGTCCCTTTCCATAGTCAATGATCCGCTTATTGACAAGGATTACAGGAAGGCCCTTCTCGGTATTCCGAGACCGTCAGGCGTGGAGGTGTACGGCCATGATTTTGTGCCTTCTCTTGAACAGGCGGCGGCATTGCACAAGCTTTTGTGTAACGCTGAAGAATCACAAAAAGATGACTTTGCCCGATTGTTCGGCGTGCCTGTGCCTGATAAGAAGCCATTAAACGATGATTACCGGAATATCCTCTTCGAGATAGTTAGTTCTAAAAAAATGAGTCTGGAACAGGTCGACTTCTTGAAATCGATCGGGTATGGTCAAGGGGCCGAGCCTGGGCTTCAAGTTTCTGCCGCCAGCCTTATCGGAAAGGTTACCGGAGCAGATGGAGGTGTTATCGAAGGCGGGTTCGGTGTTGCCAGAGTGGTTGGGGCGGACGGGCAGGAGTTGCCGCGGATTTCGATCAGCCACGAAAATATGAGAAGCCCGCTTATATTGGGACTCAAGGTCGGCGGGGCTAACAAGCCTGAAAGTATGCCAAGGGATGAATTTGTCAGGGCCGTGTCGTCACGGCTTCAGGGCCTGCCCGCGCATATGAAGATTGTGAATGACGCCCTCATGAGCAGGCTGGAAGGTGTTGGCGAGGTCATATTACTCGACCATGATAAAAATGCGGGTAAACCGGTGCTCGGGGTTTTTGATAACGCTGCAGGCGTTATATATGTGGATGCTATTATTGTTGAGAATCCGTTAGTGTTGGTGCATGAGCTGACGGAGGGCATTGACAGGGATGCGCTCGGAGCCGTCTCGAAAGAATATGAGAATCTGACAATGCACACGCTCGCGCGCGGAGCCGGGAAAGACGTCCGCAACGCCCGCGACCGCGTCTTCGCGGACCTGGTGAACGAGCGGGGCAGCGAGGCAGCGGCGCGCGAAGCCGAGGCGGCGATGGGGTACGGCGAATACGCGGACTGCCTCGAACGCAAGCTCGCGGAGATGGCCGCCACGGATGAAATCAGCATGACCCGCAAGGCGCAGGGAGCGCGGGGAGGCGGCCTGCTTACCCGCAGTGAGCGCGATCTCATTCGCATGAACATGGCGGGCGGCGAAACAGGCAGGCGGGCGCTATACGGGGCGCAGGACTTCGTGGACCCGGCCGGAAACGTCCGGTTTACCCAGGAGATACGCCTGATTACAGACGACCTGCGCCGCGGCACGCTCAATATATTCTTAATACCAAAAGGCGGCGGTATAGAGGGTGAGATGGAGCAGTTTAAGGTGGGCAGGAAGTCGGAAAGGAAATTTGACAGGAGTCTCGGTATCAACACCGAGATATCGTACATAGACGGAATCATAACGAGTTCGAATAAAGAGGAGTTTAAGAAAAAGCTGCGGTCAGCGGTTGAAGAGGCCATCAATGCGGACCAAGAGGCCGTTGAAAGAGGCGAGGGCAGGAGGTATCCCAAGATATTTGTTGATTGTCCGGTCGATGGAGGGCATGCGCCGGCGATCGACGAATTTATCAGAGAGGCTGTAAGCCTGTTCCCCGGTGTGGACGTGGCCGGCATGCTTGTCATAGGCTCCGATGAAATGCGCGCCGGCGACCTGGTGGACGAAGTCAAGGTGCTTACCGTGGGCAGCGCGCTGCTCAACTTCGCAAGGCTCCAGCGCGATTTTAATCTCCCGGAAGACTCGCTTGCCCCGATCGGTATGAGGATACTCGAGTTCCTCGGATCGAACGGGATAATCGACGCCGAGGACTTCGCCAAAATGACAGGCCCGCAAATCACAGCGCTCCTAAATGCCATTATGACCGGCGCCAAAAGCCTGCGCATAAGCAAGATCCGCTGGGAAGACCTCAAGGACTGGAAGAACGCCCAGGACGAAGTCCTCCGCGCGCTGTAATCCTGTCACAAATCAACCAATATTCGTATTCGGTACCGTTTCAGAAGTTCCGTTCAACCTGCTCCGAAATCCTGTTCAACCTGCCCCCGGGGACAGGTTGAACGGAACTTTGGACCTGGTTCAACACAACTTTGTAGACGGTCCCGTAAACCTATGTCGGGGCATCGGTTGACGGTGCAGATTAGTTAGTATTGGAAAAAGTTACATTGTTGTGACACAGAGGATTTGCATTTATGATATACTTGCCGCATATATGGACACATATAAAAACAGGATTTTGCGCAGAGTAGTTATTTGTCTATTGATATGCGGGCAGATGTGCGGGGGGCAAACAAACGCATATCCGCTCGGCATCGAATCTTTTTCCACGCCACAGACACCACAGGACAGAATCGGCCATATAGTAAGCGCGTATGTCATGGCACGCCTGCATGACAAGCTTGACGCATGGCCGGAAGGTCAAGCGCTTACGGCAGACATGCTTAAGTCCGGCAATATTTTCGCCGAAACCCCGGGAGGGTCTAAGCGTATCGAAGTAAAGAGCGTGGAGGATAAGGGCGGCGGCTCCTACACTGCCACATTTTCTTTTACGGGTGAGGAAAGCGGTCACGAACCAGTTGTTTGCCGGGCGGAGATATCCGTGTGTTCCGGGCGTGTCGAGATAGGAAAGGTGGCAGTAGCGAACATCAGCCGGGGACGCGTGCGGTTCTTGCCGTCGAACATGCCTGAAGAGGATATCCTGGCCGGTGCGCTGGGGTCTGACATTGAGGGGGCCGCGGACGACATTGCCAGGCATGTCGTGGATAACGGCTATTTGCCTGAAAGCGTGGACAGGTTATGGGGATACGCGGTACAACAAATCGGCGATGTCGGAACTACACAAAGATTTGTCGATCGTGTCGCGAGCGGGGATTCGGGCATCGATCCGGAAGTCGTGGCGAGGTATGCGAAAATATTTTTCGCTATCGGGCAGGCATTCTATTCCAGGAGAGATGACAGAGACGGCGATGTCAGGGGTTTTGCGATAAGCCGGTCGATTGTCTTTCTGAACTTCGCGAAAATTTTAAACAATAACTTTGAGTATAATTACGCATGGCTTCAGGCGCTTTCCCATTCCGTGTCATCGGGTGATGATTTAGAGCATGCGCTCCAGGAGGCACGCGCGTTTCTGGGGAATGTGTTTGATGATTTTGAGCGTGAGAAAGTACAAACCCTGATCGTTTACACCATCTCAAAAAGAGTTGAGAGGGAAATTGCGCGTCTTGGGCGCTCCATACATGAGACAGGCGAGGAGGCCTACCATCGCATATACACCGATATTGCCGAGATGATTGATTTGGCGAAATATTGCAAGAGGCCAAGGGGGCTTTCAATAAAAGGTTTGGCGTATTTTTACCGGGGTGAACTTCGCAAAAAGGTGATCGATGGGGAATGCGGCGCGGATTTGGCCACAATCGCTATGCCGCGCAGGGAAAGCGTGATTGAAGATTTTGCCAGGGCTTTTAATAACCTTAACATTGCCGCCGTCCGCGCCAGCTCGAGCGGTGAGATAAATCACGCGTCGGCAATGCTGTCGCAGGGCATGCTGCGGATGCAGCCGATGCTTTGTGCAATCATTGATGGCAGCGATGCGCAGTCTTTGGAAGATGAGAATGTTGTCGGGTGTCTGGCGTCTGTGGACCGTATACTATGGGAAAACCCCGAGTTCAGATGCGGACCGGATCTGGATCCTGCCCGCTATTATCCGGTAGGGCAGGACGGCATAAGGATGAAACAGGCCTTCTCTGCCAAGGTTGCCGGCCTGATCGCGGAGGTACAAAAGAGAAAAGTGCGTGAAAACATGCCCTCAGTTGTGCGCGCGATGATACGGGCTGAGCTTAAGAGATACCGGTGGTCTGCAGGGGACAATGTGGATGATGTATTAGCGCGCGTCAGGAC
>JBDRBZ010000060.1:0-12383 GCA_043822175.1 Candidatus Omnitrophota bacterium | reverse complement strand
TCCTTTTTTGAAATACCATATCATCGCCAGCCCCTGACAGACATCCGAGGCATTGATGCCGAGCCATATGCCGTTATTCCCCAATTTGAAAACAAGGACAAGCGCGTACGCGATGGGCAGGCGTAATCCCAATTGGGTTATGCCGGTCATTATCGCCGGGGCTATTGTGTCACCCGCGCCGCTGATACCCCTTCCCAGCACGATCGCAGAGGCCAGGAAAGGCAGGGTGACGGCCGTGAAACGGAGAAAGACGCTTCCCAGCCTGACCACTTCGCTGTTAGCGGTAAAAACGGCTATTATCTGAGGCGAAAAAATAAAGAATACGGCCGCGACGGGCAGCACGATAAGCTCATAATATTTTAATGTCTTCCATCCCGCGAGGACGGCCCTGTCAGGCCGGCCGGCTCCCATATTCTGCCCGATAAGCACGGAAGCGGCGGCCGCTATCCCGAACCCCAGCATCATTACGCTCATTCTCAGCCGGATGGTTATCCCGTACGCGGCAAGGCATGCAGGCCCGAAAGAGGCGACAAGGCCGAGCAGCAGGAGCAGTGATAACTGCCGTATCATGACCTCGAACGATGCGAAAAAGCCTATTTTTATCATTCTCGCCATAACAGGGAGATTAATTTTGAGGACCCCTCTGTTAAAATGGAGGCTGGAATGGCCGAAAATGAGGTGTCTTAAAAGGATTATTACCCCTATCAGTCTGCTGATTACTGTAGCGGCGGCCGATCCGGCGACCCCCATCGCCGGGAAAAATCCGAACCCGAATATCAGCAGAGGATCCAGGGCTATGTTTAATACGTTGGCAAAGGCGAGTATCTTAAGCGGTGTTACGGCGTCGCCCGCGCCCCTCAACGCCTGCGTGAAACCGATAAAGAGAAATATCGAAATGGACCAGATAAAGCATATCTTAAGGTACGCGGAGGCGGCCGGTATAATTTCCGGAGCGGCCCCGAACAGACGTAACAGCGGCACTGTCCCGAATATGCCGATAAGGGCCATTACCACGGAGGATAGGATGCTGACTACAACGGCCTGAAAAAGGGTATTATCAGCTGACTCGTAATCTTTTTTCCCTATAAAGTGGGCTACCAGGGCCGTTGTCCCGGTGGAGATGCCTATTGCCGCCATCAGTATTATCGCGATAATGACGCCGGCCATGGACAAAGCCGCAACGGCTACATAACCCAGCCTGCCCACGAAAAAAAGGTCCACGAGGCTGAAGAGGTCCTGCAGGAGGGCGCCGGCCATCATGGGCACGGCAAGTTTCCAGATAGAGGAGCGTAAGCCGCCTTGAGTTATATGGGAGTGTGTTTTACGCGGCCTCGGACTTTTCATCTCATGATTATATGCTTAAAGACGGGAGTTCTCAACAAAAAGTTTTACGCGGCGCCGGAGATATATTGAATGCCGAGGAGGTGAAAACGGATTTCCTCGCTCCACCGTTCCAGCGGTATGAATGAGAGGGCGTATTTCGCCAGGCAGGAAATGTTATCTTTTGAGAATTCCGAGATATAAGCGCGCGGATCGGCCGCCCCGTGCGCCTTCAGCAGAAACATCAGCAGTCTGTAAACAGGGCTTGCCTCTTCAATTCGCATGTCCTCATCGGTAATATCACGGGCAGCCAGCATCATGGCGTATAAGCCGATCCTAAGCTTCCACTTCTCTTCAGTGGTTTTATCGCGGTTGTATTTCATGGCCAGGGCGTTTGTATCGACCCGTATAAACCTCACGCCGCCGAGGTTTTCCCGCGTGAGTTCCGCACTAAGGAGGTCCGTGTCTACCTCGCCCGAGACCTGCACAATTGTTTTTTCAGGAGGACAGTCGCTGTTTTTCAGCATATGGATAATCCGGCCGATATTTGTCGTGTCGCATTTCTCGAGATCGCATATGTCGCCTACGGCGATATATCTGCCGTTAAACAGGCGCCCGGTTATGTCTTTTTCGTACGCGCCGGCCTCGAAAATATTCTCATCCACTATGAGCCTGGTCTTTCCCGACGGTAATCGGCCTATCAGCCTTGCGTGGGACGCGGCGGCCTGCGGCATCAATCTTTCGGCCTCATGTCCGGCTTCCTGGGCAAGAGGCGCGTCGCCGGCTGAAATAGGGTGCTTTCGGTCGAGGTATTGCGCCCATTGCCTGCCTTTGGATCCGTTTAAAAAACCGCTTAAGCGCGCCGCCAGCAGCCGGCATGCGGGTATCACATCTTCTTCCGGCGTGATTTCGGCCAGCCGGTCATAAGCCGCGTCGAGAATAATTTCGGTCAGAGTCATGCGCGCCATAAGGTCTGTGAGCGCATCCAGACCGCCGCAAGTTCTTATCATATTAACCCTTGCCTCTTCTGCTTCCTGCCTGTAACGCGTGGCAATCGGACCATCAGCCCTGTCGTCGTTTACATTCGCGAATTCTTTAGGGTCGGCTACCGGAAATCCCAGGACATTGCCTATAAGCGGTATGGCCTGGGCGAAGGTGGCTTCGCCGTAATTGCCGGGTGTTCTGTCTCCGGGGCAGCCGGGATTGATGAATTTTCTATTTCTGTCGGGAAGCTCATCATACGGATAATTGCGTAAGGCCGCAAGGACCTGCGGGGCGCTTCCTATAAATATACCGACATCCTCGTAGCCCACCGGCGGTTTTTTAGCTTGAGGCCCTTTGTGCTTATAAGCGAATCCGATGGTGCCGTCGGAATTCAGGATTACCTGGGCGTACGGCTCTTCTTTGAGAAAGATAAACGGCATGAAAGATATGTCTCCCAGCGCGCGGTACAGTATCATGGCGCGCGTGATCGTTTCCTCGTATGCGCAGGCAAGGTCGCCCCAGAGGATGAGCACGTCTCCGTCAAAGCCGCTGAACACATCGCTTTCAAGGGCCCTTAGGATTACGTCTGCATCCCCCAGCGGGCTGTGCTGCAGGGCATAATCAACGGTATAACCATTTTCGGCCAGGACCCGCTTTATCTCTGTTTCTGTCCCCGGGCCGTCTCCGCGGACACGTCTATCCGGCGGAAGGAAAAAAGTTTCCCGCGAAAACCAGTTTTCAGGCCGTACCACCACTACCTGATGGCCCCGGGTGGTCATGGCAGAGGTGATATCCAATACATACAAAAGCATGGGCTTGCCGGCTACCTCATACAACACCTTCGGATAATTGGGGTCCGACATCCTTGATCCCATGCCGGCGCCCGTCAGGATCACTTTTATGGGCTTTTCGAGCCTGTATTCCCAAAGGTTATCGATCCCAAGTATCTTGAATGAGGCTTTTTCGACGAGCTTCATTAGTTCATCATACCTGGCCATCCATATCGCGGCAGTAGCTTTGTCGCTGCAGACCTTTGCCCAATTTTTCATGAATTCTGACAGATAGGCCCGGAGTTCGTCCGTGCCGTATGTCTCTATCGCCCGGGAAAGACCCAGGACAGCGTCATCTGCATTACCGGTGAGGGGTCCTGCCTGCGCGCCGTCATAGATCCCTTCGGGGTACACGGTGACGTCGATAGTATCACCCAGCGAAAATTCCGATATATAGGAACGTGGCCTCCCGCCCCCTACGTCCGCCACCCACCAGCGCATGCGCCACTTACCGCCGGTTTGGGATATGCCGTTTACGCAGGGGATCAAGGGATCAAAATGAAGACGGCCGATGAGATCTTGAGAATTTTCGATAACAGCACGCAGGTCGATGTTTTCAGGAATAGCGCCGTCGGGGATTAGGGCCTCCAGCAATGCCCGGGTGCCCATTCTTATTCTTTCCCCGTCCCAATTCTCATGTCCGAGTATGTTGCCTGAAGGGATCCCAAGGGTTGAAACGCGGCCGTGTGAAGGGGAGACGGGTGCCGCGAGTAGCGCGATAACGAGTGCGGCGGCGGTCACTCTCAGGAATCCGTTTTTCATATTAACACCTCAGGCTTTTACTATTGAATAATATCATAACGCGGGTTTCGAATTGTCACAGAAATGTAACTTGATTGTCGAAAAAGTGTAACAGTAGATTTTTGTTGAGTCGAAGCCGCTGACGATTTATAATAATGTGGGATCAGAAAGGCGGTAAAATTTGACAAGCGAGCAACATGTCTGGCTTCGTGAGCAGATGCTGGCCGTGCGGCTGCTCATAATCGGCGCGGTGCTGACTTTTCTGATAGCGCTTATTGCCGGGCTTATGGCGGATTCGGTAGCTCTTCTACTGGATGCCGCGGTAGGGCTGGTGGCGATATTCGTGACATTTTTCATTCTCATGACAATAAAGACCATCAACAAACCTCCCGACGATATCTTCAATTTCGGTTATGAAAAATGTGAGCCCCTTACGGTCGTGCTGCAGGGTACGATGATAATAGTCTCATGCGCCGTCGCGGGGAAGTTCGCGGTCCAGGACATAATCCATCCGGAAAACGTTACGCGTTATGACCTGCCCGTACTCGGCTCGCTGGTTTTGTTCGTCATATCGGCCTTTATGGCCGCATACCTGAAGAGGGTCGCCGTAAGGACGCATTCCGCGATATTCCACATGTCGAGCTATCACTGGAAGCTTGACGCCTGGATGGCGTTCGGCATGTTTGCCGGGTTCGGATTCGGCTTGCTGCTGCGCGATTACGGCTATGAGCCCGCCGCGTCTTACGTGGATCCGGTGATGACGCTGATTCTCATATTGTTTTTACTGCAATCGCCTCTCGAGACAATAAAACGCAACGGCCTCGAACTTCTGGATGCCGCGCCCGACGGGGACATAAAGAATAAAGTCTCCAGCGTTATCGAAAAGCACAAGCCAAAGTCGTTTGGCATCCACAGGGTAAGGACACGGAAGGCCGGCAAAAAGCTTTTCATAGATGTGGGGTTTCTTGTGCACGGCAGCATGACGGTGAAAGAGGCCAGAGTTCTGGCAGAATGCGTTGAAAAGGACATAGTTTCCCATTTCGCGGGCAGTGATGTTGTTGTTTATTTTCATCCGGCCGATAGCATGCCGCAAAGATAGTTAATATCTCCCTTAATATACGATATAATCCAGCAAATTTATATTGACAATATCTACCTTTTGTTATGAAATAAATATAGTATAATATATGAAAGATACCCCTTATATAATATATTGGGGCAGCTGTTAGACAAAGCAGCAAAAGATGATAGGGGCATAACGCAAGTCTGAAATATAGGAATAATCTGACGGCCAGCTTTTTTTAGCCTTACAGCTCAAAAAGCCCGTAATGTAAAAAAAAGCCAGGTAAGCGTCAAGTTGACAAAAGGAGAAAAAGTCGTATACTTAAGTATGTAATAATTTATAATAAGAGATAACAACAGATAGCAACCATAGACAGGGACCCGGCAACAAAGGAGCAGAGAAAGCATGAGCTATTACATGTTACTAGGCCTTGAAAAGGAGCCGTTCTCCAACAGCCCGGATCCCGCATTTCTCTATCTTTCCCGCGAGCACGACATGGCTCTTACCACGATCCTCATAGAACTCCGCCTGAAGAGGGGGTTGAGCGTTATACTGGGGGATATCGGGACGGGTAAAACCACGCTGTCCCGTAAGATTGTGCAGGAGCTGCATATGCGCGAGGATTTCATTTTTCACGTTATCCTCAATCCCACTTTCGAGAATGAAAAAGAATTTCTTTATTCTCTTATTAAAAATTTTCAGGTACCATTTGATGCTGATTATGGGAACGCGTCGGTTTCCGAGATGAGGGACGCTTTCGAGAAATATCTGCTCCGCAGGAATATGGAAGAGAGAAAAACGGTTGTCCTTATCATAGACGAGGCCCAGAAGCTGAACAATGAGACGCTTGAGTCGCTCAGGATACTTTTAAACTACGAGACAAACGAGTATAAGCTTATACAGCTTGTGCTGCTCGGGCAGCTGGAATTTTACTCCAAAATACTCCAGATACCCAATTTTGCCGACAGGATAGATTTCAAATTTACGCTCAACCCGCTGAGTTCGGGGGAGACCAGGGAGATGATCGAGTTCCGGGTCCGCCAGGCGGGGTATAAAGCGCCGCGATATCTGTTTCAGGACGATGCCGTTAATGACATTTATTATTTCACGAAAGGGTATCCGAGGGGCATTATACGCGTATGCCATAAATGCCTCAGGGCGCTGGTAATGGACAGGAAAAAAGTGGCCGTGGACAAAGAACTGACTAACAGAATTCTCGAAAAGGAGTCTAATACGAGATGGCAAAAGATAACTATACCGCAGAACGAGAGCTTTTAAAGACGATCGAGACAGGAAAACCCCAGTCGAATAAGGCCAGGGCAGGAATGGCGCCCGCAGACCAGATGGCGCTTCTGAAAAGCCATGCGGAGGCATTTGTGGCTAAATTCGGCCGCGGCGACGCGATTGACCTGCGCGCCGTAAATAAGGCTATGATCGTAGTCGCGGCGTTATTGCTGGTCTGGGGTGGTGTCGATGTCGCCAGGGGCATGGGAAAGCTGAAAAACATCCCGTATTTTGAGATACCGAAGCTGACTACCAAGGCCACGGAGCAGGCGGTCGAGTTTCCGCTGCTCAAGGAATTTGTTATCTATATGGACACAATATTGGGCCGGAACGTATTCGAGCCGGTATCTCAGCAGAAACAGACCCAGGCTACGCCCGCTGCCCTGCTAAGCGAGCTTTTCGCCACATACAGGGTTGCCGGCATTTCATATTCGGAAAACCCGGCTGAGAGTTATGCCATGATCGAGAACACGAAAGAAGGCGTAACGTATTTTATCCGCGAGAAGGAGAGGTATTCCGGTTTTACCATTACAAGAATTGACGAGGATTGCGTGATAGTTGAATATGACGGTGAGGAGATGGAACTGAGATGAAAAAAAAGGTGATTTTGAAACGGATACGGTTTTATATTTTTGCCTGCGCCGCGGCGGCGGTTATCCTGTCGGCGGGGTCGTGCGTTGTCAGTGAAGTCAGCCGCGCGGAGACCGTGATGCCGGTTGAATTGAGCGAAAAGCTGAGCAGGGACATATCCCTTGATCTGAGAGATATGAACGTGGTGGATGTGTACAAGTTCCTGGCCGTGAAGGGCGGTTTCAACATTTCGATAAGCAAAAACATAGAGGGCAGGGTGACGCTTTTCCTGAACAGCGTGTCCATCGGGGACGCGCTCGACATTATATCGCTCGCTAATAACCTCGGATATGAGGTGATGGGCGGCAATACGATCTATGTAATGACCGAGGCAGAGTATGTCAGCATGTTCGGCAGGAAATTCAGCGACAAGACGCAGCTTAAGGTCGTCTATCTCAAGTACGCCAAACCCGCATACATACTTGAGGCGCTGAAGAATATCAAGAGCGACCTGGGCAAGGTGGTCATAGATGAGGATACCGGATCGGTTGTCATGGTCGATACGCCCAATAAGATAATCGAGATGGAAAAGGCCATAGAGAAGATGGACCATCCGCTTGAAACCAAGATGTACGACCTCAAGTACGCCAGCGCCGAAGATATCGCGCAGAAGCTCAAGGATAAGCTCGAGGCAAAGGCCGTGGGCACTGTTTCGGCCGACGCGAGGTCAAACCGGCTTATCGTGAGGGCCTTCCCCGAGAGGATAAAGGAAGTGGACGAGATTGTTGAGGCTTTCGATAAAAAGACAAAAGCCGTTCTGATAGAGACGCGCATACTGAAAGTGACGCTGAATCCCAGTTTCGACATGGGTATTGATTGGGCGCTCGTGCTTGAATCGGCCCCCGAAGCGAAGCTGCGCACGCTCTCGATGACAGGCGTGTTTCCGATATCGAGCGCCATAACAACGGCGATCGGCGAGGCCATAGGCGTCATATCGGCGGGCGATTTCGGAGGCCTGGACAGTATCACGAGCACCATAAAGATGCTGAAACAGGTTTCCGAGACAAAGGTGCTGGCCAATCCCCGGCTCATGGTGCTGAACAACAAAGAGGCCAGGATCCACATAGGCGATAAGCTCGCTTATGTAACGACCACGACCATAGGTACAGGAGACAGCCAGCGCGTTAACGAGGAGATCCACTACATAGACGTCGGAGTGCAGTTCAAGGTTACGCCCACGATAAACGATGACGGGTACATAACCATGCAGATCAGGCCCGAGATATCGTCAAAGGCGGATGAACTTACGACGCCCCAGGGCGCGAAGATACCGCTCATCAATTCGACGCTTGTAGAATCGTTCGTCATCGTCAAAGACGGCGAGACGATCATTATAGGGGGCTTGAGAAAGGATGACATAACCAGGTCGAGGCGCGGCATTCCGTATCTCATGGACGCCCCCTGGATAGGGAAGCTTTTCGAGAATTATTCGGATGATATCACGAAGACCGAGATCGTGATATTGCTGACGCCGCACGTTGTGACGGGTGATGAAAATTACGCGGATCATGAAATTTCCAAGGTCGAGATAAGGGTGGATAAATGAGAAATGTAAACGAGCGGGAAATGGGGGATGTGAATTCGGCCGTGGGCAGGCCTGCCCGGGCTTTTCTCGCGGGGTTTTTGTTGCTCGGGACGGTTTCCCTTGTCCCGGACAGGGCGGTTTTTGCCGAAAACGAGAGCCCTGTAATGGTTACCGAGATATCGTTTCAGGATTCTTTCAAGAAAGCCGTCGAGGAAAATGACAGGATGCGCAAGAAGAACGAGGAGCTGGAGGATAAACTGAGGGTGTATTACGCGAGGAACAGCATGTACGCCGAGAGGATAAAGATATTGAGCGCTGAAGCGGAAAAGGTTACGGCCGCGCTTGAGGACCGGAGGACGCTTGAAAAGGAAAAGATTGAGCTGGAGGCCCGGGTAACCGCCATGCAGGATGAACTCGCGAAACTTCAGGAGCTGAACGATATCCAGACGAAGAGGACAATCGAGGCCGAAATGAGGGTCGAGGCCGCGGCAAAGCCGAAGGGCAAGAAAAAGGGCATTAAGAGGGCGGATATGGCGGGCCTCAATGAAGAGGAAAGAAAAGCCGCGGGTGCGCAAAAATATAATGAGGCGAACGCGCTCTTTCGGATAGGAAATTACGAAAAGGCATCCGAAAAATACGAGGAATCGCTTGAATATGTTCCGGATGATCCCGATACCCTCTACAACCTGGCGGTCACGTACGATTATTTTTATTTGAAGCCCGATAAGGCGGTGGTTGTCTACGAGAAATACGTGGAAAGGTATCCTGACGCGGATAATATCGCTTACATGAAAGAGAGATTGGTGGCGAACCGGCTTAAAGCCACGTTTGATATTAAATCGAAACTAAAATGAATATGAAAATAGCCTGCATAATTCTGGTTGTGCTGATGTCCTGCGGCGGGTGGTCCGTGTGGGCCAATAACCTTAAGGTCGAGAACGTGTCTCTTACCGCGCCCAGCTCTGACGATAAAACCGCGAACATACAGTTTGATCTGTCATGGGACAATTCATGGAGAAACATAACAAACCATGACGCCGTATGGGTGTTTGCCAAGTACAAGAAGTCGGGTGAGACCGCGTGGAATCATGTGATGCTGAAGTCTTCGGGCACGAACCCGGTGGGGTATTCACAGGGCAGCGGCACCGGTCTTGATATCGCCGTGGCCGCCAACGCCGACGGAAAGAGTTACGGCGCCATTATCAGGCGGGATTCCTCCGGGGCGGGAGCGGTCGATACGGACAACGTCGAACTTGTCTGGGACTGGGGCGCGACCGGCAATAACCTGGATACCGAGGATAGTATCGATGAGGTCAGGGTCTACGGCATAGAGATGGTATATGTGCCGCAGGCGTCTTTTTACATAGGCGACGGAAACGGCGCGAGTGAGTCGCAGGCGGCTTTCCACCAGGCCGACAACACGGCCGCGCTTATAACGGATTCCCTCGTAAATGACATCAAGGTCGACTCAAACGGAACTGATGACGGGACGCTTACGGGCCCGGGCATAGGTGTTTCGGGCCCGGGCGGTTTGGATGCTGACAATAACGGCGTCGTGGACAACGGCAGTTTTCCGACGGGATATACATCGTTTTACGGCATGAAATACGAGATCACGCAGGATCAGTGGGTCGCGTTCTTTAATACGCTGACCGACGAGGGCAGGGTAAACAGGGATATTACGGGCGCCGGCGGCAAGGGCAGCGACAGTGTCGTTTTCAGGAACACCGTGTCGTGGACTTCCGGTGACGCGTCATCAACAAGGCCTGACAGGGCATGCAATTATTTATCGTGGCAGGATTTCGCGGCTTACGCGGATTGGGCGGCATTGCGGCCCCTGACCGAACTCGAATATGAGAAAGCGTGCCGGGGCGCGGGATCCGCCTCACTCGGTGAATACGCGTGGGGCAACAATTCCATAACCGCGGGCGTCACTTTCTCGGGAAGCGAGAACGGGACAGAGACATTTACGACAGAGGGCTCCAACGCCTGTTATAACAACCAGACATTTGTAAGCGGCGATGCCGGGCAGGGGCCTGTGAGGGCCGGTATTTTCGCGAAAGCCGCTACGACCAAACAGCAGGCAGGCGCGGGTTTTTACGGCCCCATGGAAATGACCGGAAATGTGTGGGAGTACTGCGTGGGGGTGGGGAGCTCGGCCGGACGTTCTTTTCAGGGGACGCACGGGGACGGAGCTCTTGAGACTGCCTCTGGATTTGAGGGGAACGCGACCAATGCGGATTGGCCGGGCTACACAAGCGGACAGGGTGTTTCAGGGGCTGCGGGAGCCGCGTTAAAGGGCGGCTCATGGAAAGCAACGGCAAATTTTGCGGTTTCGGCTCGAAACGGATCAACCGCCACTACGAGGACAAACGAAAACGGCGGTCGATGCGGTCGTAGCCTTTCGTTATAACGAATACATAAGGAAGGTTCGTATGATGAGAATTATATGGATTCTCGTGATAGTGGGGGTTAGCATATATCCGGCTTTTTCGTTTGCTAACAATCTAAGTTTGTCTAATGGGGCTGTTATATCCACTAACACGTCCGCTGATACGGCAGTGGTGGAATTTGATATTTCATGGGACAACTCGTGGCGTGACGGCACAAACTGGGACGCTGTATGGCTTTTCATGAAATACGACACAGGATCGGGATGGGCTCACGCGACTATCTCCTCTTATTCTTCGGTAGGTACAGGAACAGCGCTTAATATTGTCATAACGCAGGATAAGAGAGGTTGTTTCATTGAGCGCTCAGGTACAGGCTCAGGGACATGCTCTACGAGTAATGTCCGCCTTGTATGGGACTATGGCGATGACGGGGTGGATGACGCGGATATCGAGAATGTTGACCTCAGGATTTTCGGGATCGAAATGGTATATATTCCGGCCGGAGGTTTTTACGTAGGCGACGGGTCCAGCTCTGCCTCTCTTAAACAGGGAAGCACAGACACTGACCCGTGGTATATAGGCAGCGAGGCTGCCATATCCGTGGAAGACGTAAACAGTAACGCGTACTATTATGTATCCGGCGGCAATGCCGGTGAGGATGCCTTGGGCGCCGATTTTATCATACCGAATTCTTTCCCCAAGGGTTACGGAGATTTTTATGTCATGAAATACGAGATAACGCAGGGGCAGTACGCGGATTTCCTTAATACGGTCGCGGAAGACCAGGCCGTGAACAGGTTCCCTGACCAGAACGGCAATAACCGCCATACTATTACGGGTACGTATCCTGATTACATAGCTTCCAGGCCGTACAGGGCGTGTAATTTCCTGTCATGGCCGGATGTGGCGGCATATGCTGACTGGGCGGCGTTAAGGCCGGTTACAGAGCTGGAGTATGAGAAGATGGCGAGGGGCAAGGATATACTCCCTGTTGCAGGAGAGCTGCCGTGGGGAAATACTTCGATTACAGCGGCGACCAGTCTGTCCGGGGCGGAGAACGGCACAGAGACCGTGTCTAACGCGTCTGCGAAC
This sequence comes from Candidatus Omnitrophota bacterium, assembly GCA_043822175.1. Lineage (GTDB taxonomy): Bacteria > Omnitrophota > Gorgyraeia > JABMRN01 > JABMRN01 > JBDRBZ01. Next base: position 521 of record JBDRBZ010000060.1, on the reverse strand, counting down.
GGCTGCTATAATAACCAGACTTTTATCGACGGTGACGGCGGGCAGGGCCCGCTGCGCGCCGGGATATTCGCGATCGCGACTTCGACGAGACAGCAGTCGGGATCCGGGTATTACGGCATCATGGAACTTGCGGGCAACGTCTGGGAGAGATGTGTTTCTATCGGAAATTCTACGGGCAGGTCTTTTCAGGGGACGCACGGTGACGGTGTCCTCGAGACCGCTTCAGGATATGAAGGTAACGCCACCACCGCGGATTGGCCGGGCTATACGAGCGGACAAGGGGTGTCCGCCGGTACAGGGGCCGGCCTTAAAGGTGGCTCTTGGTTGGAAACGACGACAGGCAAGATGGCTGTATCTGACAGGACAGAGGCCGCTTTGGGGGATTCAGAGAGGGTTTCTGATACCGGCGGCAGATGCGGCCGTACGAATGATTAACGCCTGATACGCCGTAAGGCAGGTTGAAAAGGAAGGAGCGTTGTCAGATGGTTATTCCTAAACCACTGAAGAGTCAACGCCAAGCG
>JBDRBZ010000059.1:0-3490 GCA_043822175.1 Candidatus Omnitrophota bacterium | reverse complement strand
GGGCGCATGGGGTTCAGGAACATTGACGATATCAAGCGTGCCGTGAAGCTTCCCAATCTGAAGGTTAAAGGCGTAATGACCCATTTCTCACGCTCATACGAGAAAGGTAGCGCCGGGGAAGAGGCGACCGAAAACGAGACTGAGGAGTTCGACAGGATGGTGGCTGAGCTTGAATTGGACGGATCCGTTATCCGCCACATAGCTAACTCGGCCGCCGCCGTGAGATTTCCGTGGACGAGGAAGAATATGGTTCGCATAGGGTCTCTGACGTATGCCGAAGACATAAAAGGCCTCGACCCGCAGCGTGAGCTTAAGCCTGTCATGAAGTCTTTTGAAAGCAGGGTCGCTATCATAGAGCGGAATGTGCCCGCGCTATCACCCGTTGGTTATGACGGTCTCCAGCGCATGCGGCGCGACGGTACTTCGACTACAGCGACGGTTAGGGTGGGTTATAACGAAGGCTTCCCCGAGATGGCTTTCAGCCGTGATATGCGGGTATTGATAAGAGGCCGTAAATTTCCGGTTATAGGCAAGACCTCCATGAATATGGTCGTTATAGACGTCACGGATCAGGATAAAAAAGACCCCGTTCAATTAGGTGACGAGGTTGTATTGATAGGAAAGCAGGGAGATAAAGAGATAACGCTTGAAGAATTCGCCACCCAGAGCGGGACCGGCATTACTGCGCTAATACTTATGCTGAACAGAGCTTCAATAAAAAAAGAGATCGTGACGGATTAAACAGGGAGGATATATGCGCAATAAAGGAAGGTTATTTGTAGCGGTTATTGTCGCGCCTTTCTTATTGGTTTTTTCTTTACCGGTTTCTGCGCAACAGAAAGCGCAAACAGAAATGCTCCGGCAGGAAGAATCCCTTTCTCCCGTTGTTAACGATTTTAAATCGCTGATCGAAGGAGATCCAGAGCTGTACATGCTGTTCAATGAGATGTTTGAACAGGCGTCTAAAGCAGCGGCTGAACCCGGTTATCCTGCAAGGGCAAACCAAATCAAGGATTATCATCAGATGCTTTCCTTTTTAGATCAGGTCTTAACCAAAGCGCCTGGGTTTAACATGACAGAAATGGCCGGTACCCCCATCAATGATGTGCTGGTCGGAGTTATGGGCACTCCGGCAGGATCCGTTGCTTTCCTGAATCCCGAAGTCAATAAACAGCTGAAAAAAATCCTGTATCAATGGGCTGTTTTTTTAAGCTCCCCAGATTCCAGGTACGTATTGAATGATGATCCTATGGCGGGATGGTTCGGTGTCAACGCGCTGAAAGCCATGCCGGGTTTCGTGGACGATTTTCAATGCGACCCCAAAGCGCCGTATTACGGGTTTACCTCATGGGATGATTTTTTTACCAGGAGATTGCGCGAAGGCAGGCGCCCTGTCGCAGATCCGAAAAATGATGCGATAATTGCCAACCCATACGAATCAGCGCCTTATAACATCGCAACCGATGTTCAGCTCAAAGACCGGTTTTGGATTAAAAAACAGCCTTACTCCATTGCTTTTATGCTGGATAACGATCCTTGCGTGGAAAAATTTATCGGGGGAACTATATACCAGGCTTTTCTCAGCGCCTTTAGCTATCACCGCTGGCATACGCCTGTCAGCGGCAGGATTGTCAAAACGAAACTTATAGACGGATCTTATTATGCGCAAGCCCCATCATTAGGCTTTGACCCTGTTGGGCCTAACGGATCGCAGGGCTACCTGACAGAAGTGGCGGCCAGGGCCTTGATTTTAATTGAGGCGGACAACCCTGATATCGGACTTATGGCTTTATTATTTGTGGGCATGGGAGATGTATCATCAAACGAGATTACGGTTTACGAAGGGCAGCATGTAACAAAAGGGGATGATCTTGGCATGTTTCATTTCGGCGGCTCTACTTTTTGCATGATCTTTCGGCCGGGGGTCAAGCTTGAGTTTGACCTGCGTGGACAAGCGCCGGGACTGGAATCGACAAATATCCCTGTTCGGTCGAAACTTGCAACGGTTATCAGTCGCAAGAAGCGCTATTAAGAAGCGGTAATAGAGAAGCGGCACTCCTATCGCTTAACTGCACGAAGAGTCACAGAAAATAGACCCAGAAATGACCGGACATTTCGGACCCTACTTCGCAATCAACGCGTCATAGACTCGGTGCTTCGTAGGGCTTCGCATATTGGCGAGGAATAGGCCTCTCTAAACCACGAATTTTCTTGATAATCGCTATATTCAGTCCTATAATACCTACCTGTATATACCGAGAGGTTTCCCCTCGGCTCAAAGATGATGGACCCCAGCTTAACTCAGCAAAGTCTGGGGATTTGAAGCCAATTTTCGCCGACCAACGGGGGGAAGCTCTCTGGGCGACAGAAAATTGGCTGGTTAAGAGCCGAGTTCTGCGAGGCGGATAGCCGAATCCGAAGGTCCTGCGAAGCATCGGGTAGTTTACGAGTTGATTGCTAAAGCGGGCCAGTTTCACGCGGCTACAAAATAAAAGGCAAAATGACGAAGAATGTATACATAATCGCCGGGCCGAACGGATCAGGCAAGACGACATTCGCGACGATGTTCTTGCCCGATTACGTTAACTGTCCTAACTTTGTAAACGCCGATCTAATCGCTCAGGGACTGGCGCCATTTGAACCCCGCAGCGCGGCCATCAAGGCTGGAAAACTGGTGTTACAGCAAATTCATGAATTTGCTGAACGCGGAGTTGATTTCGCCTTTGAAACAACGCTCTCCGGCAAGTCCTATGTAAGCTTACTTTCCAGGCTAAAGGCAAAGGGTTATATGCTGCACCTGTTTTTCCTATGGTTTCCCATGCCGGAATTGGCAATAGAGCGCATTAAGGATAGGGTAAAGGATGGAGGGCATAATGTGCCCGCCGAAGATGTCCGGCGCCGGTTTGTCCGCGGTATAAATAATTTTTCAAATTGTATGAGTCGTTGTTTGATACCTGGACGTTGTTTGATAATTCCAGGGCAAGGCCTGTATTGATAGCGAAGAGAAATAATGGCCGCAAGAAATTTAACGATGAGGAACTGTTCAAGATGATACAAGAAGGCGTGAGGTAGCGAATGAAAAAGAGAATGTCTTTACAGGATAAAGCCGAAGCGGCACTAAAGAAGGCGGTGCGGCAAGTCGTGGAGCGGCATAAAAAGACGGGTCGTTCGCTTGCCGTATGGCAGAACGGCAAAACCGTTCGTATTTCTCCAAATACGGTCAGGTAGATGGAAATGGGATATCAGAAATTAGAAATAGGGGACAGCGCCCTATTTCCTATTCTTCCCGGGGTGTAAAAATATATGGCAAAAGAAATAATATTCGGCTTATTAGGCGGCTTAGGGCTCTTCATTTACGGCATGCATCGAATGAGCGAAGGCCTGCATAAGATAAGCGGCCAGAGAATGCGCAAGATCATGCATTCGCTTACCGGCGGCCCCAAGAGAGGGGTTTTGGTCGGGGCCGGAATAACGTGTTTTATCCAGTCCT
>JBDRBZ010000058.1:0-7136 GCA_043822175.1 Candidatus Omnitrophota bacterium | reverse complement strand
CATGGCGCTGCCTCCGGTAAACATGTTTGTTATGGCCTATCTGGCTATCTCAGAATAATATCAGCATGCCTGTAATTTGAAGTTCACAGCTTTATTATTGTGTGCTAATATGATGGCGAAAGGCAAATATGCTTATTTCCTTAATATATTTTTTCGCTATCGTATTGGGCACAGGCTCCATTACATATATTTTGGGCTGGACGAAAGAAGAACCATGCGAAAAGCTGTTCATATCAATCGGCACAGGCATCTGCCTTATCCCTGTTTTTGGCATAATATTTAACGCCGCCGGTATTCCCCTCACATTTCAGGTGTTCCTCGCGGCCGCCGCCGTGTGCGCCGCCTCAACCGCCTGGGTATCCTTCAGACGGCACGGACCGCGCATATTCAGGCTTGGGCCGCCGGATCTCAGGAAATTCCTGACACCGGCATCCATCTCCGTCACCATAATATTCACCCTTGCCCTTATAATGTATCTGAAGGGCAGTTTCGCGTATTCATGGTTCGAGGACGACGACCCGTGGCTCTTCGCAACATCTTCCAAATACATCGCGCTCTACAAAACGTTCACGACAAACGCCGTTTTTGCCAGCGGCACATCACAGCCGTATCCGCAGGGATACCAGATAATCATGGGCATAATGAACCAGATATGCCCCAGCCTGAACTGGACCATGAAATTTTACAACGCACTGTTTGTCTCGTTAAGCCTGCCGTTTTTTTACTTTATGATGGCGAGAATGGTAAAACGCCGGGAAGCTGCCATGCTCTCGACGGCGTTGCTTTTCTCTATACCCGCATGGCTTACACATTTCATATTCCCGTTCAACCTTACGATGACGCTCTTCCCTCTCTTATTCTATTATGTTGCCAGGGCCGGGCTGAACGGCCGTTGGTATGTCATGGTTGGAGCAACAATAGCTTCCATATGGTCCATACACATGTACACGGCTGTCATGATATCAATAATGTATTTTCTGTACTACATGACAGCTGTTTACAGTGAGGGGAAACCTTACAGGGGCCTGATCGGCGCTTATTTTTCAGGGGCTATTTTCAGCGCGCTGGTATTCTGGGCCCCGTCCCTCTTCAGGTTCAGGAAAGCCATATTTGTCCGTAACGAGCCGATCATGGGACTTGAGCTTATCGTACCCGCGGTAAAGCTCCTGATAGGCAATACCAGTATGATCGCGGCCTTACTGATTCTTATAGCATGCGGCATATTTCTCTATCTACATATGGACCATTGGTTTTACAGGCTCAAAGACGTCCTGCGAAATATGGGGGCCGCGAAACTCAAACCTTATATTCCTATTCTGTGTTTTGTCATAGTATTGGCAGTTCTTTTGATTCCGAAAAAAATTATCTTCATCCCCGGCTCATCCCGAGTCAATTACAACATAAACCACTTTTTTCTTTTCTTTAACAAACATAATTTAAAGCAGAACCCCATAGGCATAGGCATAGTCGCCATGTTTTTGGCCGCGGGAGCTGTTCCATACTATCTTATCGGGATACGCAAGCTGTTCACGGCCCGCAGGATATACGCGGCCGCGGCGCTGGTGTGGTTCGCGTTTGCCTTCGCGGCCGTAAACGGCCTGAGGCTTTCCATCTGCGTGATGCCGTTCCGCATGTGGACATTTCTGGCAATTCCGGTAGCCATGCTGGGCGGGTTTTTCTACGAAGATTTCCTGGCCGTGAGACTTAAGGATGACCGGGCAAGAACAGGCGTTATCGGCCTCCTTATCGCGGGGATGCTGTTTACATGGTGGACGCAGAAATGGATACTTAACGTGAAAGTATGGAAGGACGGTTATATACTCGTGCCTGAAAGCCACGCGTTCTACGGCCGGATAAAAGACCACGTGCCCAAGAACTCCACCGCATACGCCCTGTCATCGAATCAGTGCATCCCGATTGTCTATGACATGATCTCTTTCGAATGGGACAAGGAAGTGCGCGAATATGCCGGTATCGACATGGAAGCCACACCCGATGAAAATCATGAATTTCTTAAGCGCAAGGGCTATGAATATGTGATACTCGACATCTCAGGCCCATATTACATCGGGTCAAGGACGCTTGACAACATGCCTAAGGCATATATATCAAATTATATACGCACATTTTCAAAACTGATGATACTGAAAATACGGGTCATGCGGAATTCCGACAAATTCCGCCTTATACAGCAGGAGAAAAGCGGGGCCATATTCCGTATTCTTTAGCCAAATAAGGAGGTCTTATGCCGCGCATCAGCGTAATTATCCCGGCTCACAATGAGGAACATGCCATAGAGCCCTTGTTAAAAGAGATCTGGGCGGCAGCCGGAGCGGACTGCGAGATTATCGTGGTCAATGACGGTTCAACCGATGCGACCGCAGAACTGGCGGCACGTAACGGCGCGAGGGTCATAAGCCACGCCTACAGGATCGGTAACGGCGCGGCCGTAAAAACCGGCATAAGAAACGCGAAAGGCGAGGTGCTGGTGATGCTTGACGCCGACGGCCAGCATAAGCCGTCATCAATCCCGGAGATGGCCGGGCTGCTCGATAAATACCATATGGTTGTGGGCGCGCGCAAGAAATGGGAAAACGCCCCTTTGCACCGCACGGTGGCCAACATCATCTACAACTCGTTCGCATCATACCTTATAGAACGTCCTGTAGAGGACCTTACAAGCGGCTTCAGGGCCATCAAGGCCGTCATAGCAAGAAAATTCGTGTACCTTTTGCCAAACACGTTCTCCTACCCGTCCACCCTGACAATGGCCCTCTCAAGGGCGGGATACAGCATCGGTTATGTGCCGATAGACTTAAGGCTTAGAAAAGGGAAAAGCAAAATACACCTTATCTCGGACGGGACTAGATTTCTGGTAATCATGATGAAAATAGCGACGCTCTTCTCGCCTTTACGCATTTTCATTCCGGTGAGTCTCATATGTTTTGCCACGGGCGTAGGATACGCGGCCTATAAGATACTGGTCCTGCACGTGAGGTATACGATTCTTTCGGTACTCTTGATAATGACCGCGGTCATGGTATTCCTTATGGGCCTTATCGCCGAACAGATCACGCAATTGAGGCTTGAAAGGAGCGAATCCGAGTGAGGAAAATTATTTCATGGGCCATACTGGCGCTTCTCATTTCTCTCGGGGCATGCTATGTCATTAAGCATCCCGCCAACCTGGCATTCCTGAAGCACCTGTCACTGAAATATTTCGCCATTGTATCGGTGATAACAATTTTCGCGTGCTACGTAAGAAGCCTGCTCACAAAGGCATACATGGATTACTTCGGACTCGTGCTGCCCCCTGCCGAATGGATAGGCCTGGATTCCCTCGTATCCCTCATCAACCACCTCCCGGTCTACGGAGGAGTGTTGTCAAAAGCGTTTTACCTGAAGAAACAATACGATTTCTCGTACGCGCGTTTTACATCTTTTCTCGGCGCGATAAACCTGTTATCGTTTTTCACGCTCGGCGCGGCGGGCCTCATATGCATCCCTATGCTGCATTTCGGATACGGCATCACGAGCCGGACGCTCGTTATAATATTTTCATGCGTTACCGCTATACCCTCAATAATATTCTTCATGCCGGTAAACCTTAACGCAAAGGCCGGCGGAAACAGGGTTGTTAAATTTGTGTCGGATATGGTTTCCCAGTGGAATGCCCTGAAAAAATCAGGCATTACCGTAGGGAAACTCATACTCATCCAGATAGCGGTTTACCTCGTTTCATCTCTTAAGCTTTATTTCATCTTTCTGATGCTGTCCCTGAAGGCCCCTTTTGTCTCATGCTTTGTCATCACCCTGGTTTCATCGCTGGCTGCGCTGGTGCCGATAACACCGGCCGGCATGGGTTTAAAGGAAATAACCGCGGGCATTACCGCAAAGATACTGGGCATTTCGCTTGTGGAGGGAACAATGGCGTCGATTATCGACCGCGTCATAACATTTTTTTGGGTGGCGATATTCGGCTGGGCCTTTGTCCATTTTCACGTAAACAGAAAAGCCGCCCGCGTTTAACCGCCCTGCCGGAAGCTGCCGTATTTGAGGCCGCTGATACCATAGGCCCTGGAGACGTAATCCGCCCACTTTTTCCCGAAATCAGAATAACTGTCTCCCAGGACAGAATAAATCGCGTACGAGATGTTCATGCCCCTGCCGAGACAATCCAGGATCTTCCGTAAGCCGCTCTGCCCCGCCCTGTCTATAATATAAGTCACAAGCAGGTATGACTGGATATAGAGCAGTGTGGCTATCCTCGGGTCCTTAATATCAGTGAAATTGTCCGGTATCTCATTTACCGTGATCAGGCCGTACTTCAGAAGATATCCTTTTATGAGTTCCCTGTCTTTCGGCATGGCGAAATCCTCGGCCCTCGACGCTATGCCTTCGTTAAGCCACAGCGGGCAATTACCGCCGGCTATGTTTCTCACCACGGCATGGGCGTACTCATGATATATGATCTTGACGACCTCATCGTTTGAGTACTTAAATTTACCGGCGGGTATCCTTACCTTGCCGTCAAACACCGCCATGGTCCAATGAGGCCTGTTTCCCAACAGTTTGCCGTAATTCGATTCCGAATAAAGGATAACCGCGCATTTGCTCTCCGGGAAATAATCCAGAAACATCCCTATTTTGCCGTAGGCCTCTTCCAGATATGTGCGAATGTACGAAAATTTATCCACCTTCATATCAGGCGCCGACGCTATTATGAAATGCGTGGATTCGGTCTTTTCAAAGTCGCCTTCGGTATCCGTTTCACTCGCGACTTTCTTAAGCAGATCCTTTAAACCTTTCAGACGGGGCATTATCTTATAGGCCTTCTCAAGCGCGTCCCTTGCCTTAGGCATGTTCTGGGTCCTGTAATACGCCTGGCCGAGATTGTAGAGTGTATAGGGGTTATCCGAGTCGTAATAAAGGGCCGATTCGTATTTTTCGATAGCCTGCCTGAAGTCATTTTCCCCCATCAGATGGAAGGCGTAATTATTATAAGCCACGGCCAGATTCTTTGTTATATCACTGTTCGCGGGCAGATATATATGGGCCTGCTTAAGGTCCTCTATAGCGCCTTTGAAATCCCGCTTATTAAGCTTATTCAGGCCTGATTCATTCAGCCTGTACGCTGCTTCGGTAGAAGGATAAGCGGCCGGCGCGATGAAAAGAAAACACGCCGTAATCATTACCGCAAATCCGCCATTCACTTTCATAAGGCCGTCCCTCCCGTAAGGTGTATTATAACGCGCCCGCTATTGTTCGTAAAATGATTTCTATACCGGCTTTTTATCTGGTATAATTATACCATGATACCTGCTTGTAATGTCAGAACCACAACACGCGTCCTGGCGGCCGTCTGTATGGCCTTTATGTTCCAAACGCCGGCCCGGGCCGCCACAGCGGAGACTACCATGAGAGAAACAGACAATTCCGACTACCGGGCCCCTTATATTAAACTTCTCGACGAAGTTTTTAGGCTGATGGATGAGAATTATTATAAGCCCGTATCACGTCCGGCATTTGACGCGTATGTAAGGCGCTACAAAACTGCTGTTCTCGATAAATTAAAAGAACGGAACACGCTTTTGGATAACATTGCCTACAGGGGGGCCGGCCTGCTCGTAAATAAGCTAAAGGACCCTGATGACAAATTCTCCAATTTTATTCCGCCGGACATAGCCAAAAAATACGCGGAAAAAGTGTACGGCTTTAAACGCGACATAGGCATAGCCGGACACATAACCGAGGCCGGATATCTGATAGACCATGTGCAGATACGGTCCGACTCATACGCCAAGGGCATAAGGGCCTCGGACATCATTAAAGAGATAAACGGCGATAGCGTGACAGCTCTTGACAATGAGGCTATCGAACTCTTATTGACCCCCGAGCTTGAGACGGTTACGCGTCTTCTGGTCTTCTCACCCGACGATAACACAACCAAAACATATGAAATCCTGTGTGAAGAATATTTCAGGGAAACCGTGAAAAGCGTCCCCACCGGCATACCGGGCGCGTATATATACAAAATCGAAAGTTTTAACAGGAAAACCTCCGACGATCTTAAAAATTATATTGCCCAGGCCAATCCCGATAAGACCGGTTTTATCATACTCGATGTGAGGGACAATCCCGGCGGCCCGCCCCTGGCCGTTTATGAGCTTTCCGGTATATTCATGCCGCCCAAACAGAAGCTTTTTTATTATAAGAAAAAAAATCAGCCCGAATTCGGCCTTATTTCACCTGATTCCGATGTGCATTACGGCGGCCCGCTCGTAATACTGATAGACCGCATGAGCGGCAGCGCGTCAGAAATCATGGCTGTGACCTTCAAGGCATACGGCCGCGCCGTAATAGCCGGAAAAGAACCTTCGGCGGGCATGGCATTTCTTAAAGGCACTTTCAAGCTCGAAGACGGCTCCATGCTGGCGCTCATAACAGGCAACGCGTTCCTTTTTGACGGGACCGAGATCGACATAAAAGGCGTCGAACCCGACCTGTCCGTGCCCGCGGACATACAGGACGCGTACGAGTTTCTGCTGGACAAGTACAGGGACGGCGAATTTACGCATGAATAGATTCCTGCGCTCTTATATACCGGTTTTTCTTGTCATAACGGCCTGCGGCCTGTACTTCAGGTTTTATCCCGTCACCGTAGTCCCGAAAAAACAGTTCATGACCCTTGCCCGCATGAAACTCTATTCGGACATAAGGAATACAGTCGCGCATAAAGTAGATACGATATACCCGGACATGCCTGCCAGGGATAAAAGAACCCTGATAAATAAAGAATTTTACGCGTTTGTGGGCAGGGAAGCCGGAAAAATAGAGGCTATGGCCGAAAACGCGGCGAATAATAATTATCGTCAGTTTTCAAAATCATATCTCCTGGGGGCTGACTCCTACTTTTATTACTATCTCACGGAAAACATCGTTAAAAACGGCGCTATATCAAAAAAAATAGAATCCGGCAGGTATTTCGATCCCTTTATGCTGGCGCCCTCGGGAAGCTGGCGCGGCATGGAACTTCATCCTTACGCAGGAGCCGTTGTTTATTGGGCCATGCATTTCATCTTTAAACATATCACCCTGATGCAGGCGGTTTCACTTGTCCCTATTCTTCTTTTCAT
>JBDRBZ010000057.1:0-11143 GCA_043822175.1 Candidatus Omnitrophota bacterium | reverse complement strand
ATGGAGGCGTTTGATAGTCAGAAGAAATCTTACGAGGGAAATACCACGCCGCTTAAGGATTACATACAGTTTCTTAGCGCGGTTTCCCGCGATAACAACATCGACACGCATGCCTTTAAAAACCTGAACCGGCTTGTCGCGCTCATGCAGAGGGAGAAAACCATCAATTTTAACAGGGCGCAGTCTCAGCGCGAAGTCGTGCTGGACGATCTTGCCGGCAAACTGTCGAAAGTCGAAATCGCCAGTCTCATCGACCGCACGATGGAATACAAGAAAGGCGAAATAAGCCCTTCGGCATACTACGAATACCTGTTCAGGAAGATGAGGTCGTGCGGCATGGATCCGGCCGGATATAAGGACCTGGCCGCGTATAAAACATACCTTGACGAATACGACAATGTGGAAAAGACGGTCTTTTTTGAGGAATTGTTCGACCTGGAGAGATACATTGCGGACAGCCTGTCCGGTACGCGCGATGAGGAAGAGCTCTATTATCTTTCGGACGACATGTACGTGCTGGATAAGCTTTTTTCGGCCGCTCTTACGAGGAAACAGTATGACTACCTGAGCGGCCAATCCGGGCGTTTGAGCATTAAAGATTATGTGAATTTTATCGGTGAAAAGGCGCCGTGGTACAACATGCCCGCTGACATAAATCCGGATGTGATGGAGATAGACGCGTATAAAGACGAGATGACGCGGTTTTATACTTATTCCTTTGAAAGGGACGAAGTGTTCATGGAGAACATAGAGAAGTACTCGGCAGGCAATGACGCGATATTTGTTGTTACGGGAGGTTTCCATACGGACAGCCTGACCGACCTTATGAAGGACAGGGGGTATTCGTATCTAGTGATAACGCCCAAGCTTACGCAGGAAAAATATAATCCGTATTTCAAGCTGCTATCAGGCGGCCTGAGCCCGATCGAGACCGTTTTCAGCGAGTACACATCGCTAATCGCGATAAGGAGCGCCTTCTCGGAGATGGGAGTCGGCGCGGACTGGGAATACATGAGCGAGGCTACTGATGCCATGCGGGCCCTTTTTGAGGAAGTCAGGGACACGGGAAATGAGTCGAGCGCTGTTATATTCGCCATTCCCGGAGGCGCTAATCGCCTTAAGCTCACATTCATTGAGGAGCCGGGGGCTATAAACGTCGGTACCGCAGGTGAGAGAACGCTTTATGTGGTTCCTGTGCCGGCCGATAAAATCGTGTTGCCTCAGTCGAATACACGCGTTTTCAGCCTGCGGGAAGGGCCGGAAGGCGCGCGTGTGTCGGAATGGGTGAGGCAGAAGGGCGGTGCGGCTGTGTCTGCAGGCGCAGCAGGGGGCGCGGAGCGGACGGCTGGGGCCGGTGCGCGTCCAGGCGCGGGGACCGTTGATGTGACTGGAGTTCTAACCGATAAGGCCTACACGGCAGCCGAGAATCGTGCTCTTAGCGCGTATAACGCAGTGAAGCGCGCGCGCGTTAACGTGGGTATTGTGATTGAAATCGACAGGGAAAGGATGTTTGGCGAAGGGTTCGGAAGCACAGATTTGGATGCGTTTATCCGCGAAGTGGAGCAGAATATCAGGCAGGAGCTGAATTATCAGTGTGTAGTGGGGGTCAAAACAGTTTACGGGTCGACAAGAGACGATCGTATGCCTGTTATGCGTGCCGCGGTTGACACGTTTATCGAGAACAATATGATCCCCGTGGTATTCTCGCTTGAGGGTGTAAGGGGTGACCTGGATGACTTAAGAGCAAAGCTGAAAACAAAATGGACACAGAAAGTGGACATACCCTGCATGACTCTTACACCTATGGAGGCCACAGGCAAGGTGCTTGTAAATATCGGCCTGATTGCCAGAATGGGTATTCTTCTTGAAGATTTGAGTTTTAACATCCTCAATAACGTGTCAGACAGGGAGCGTATGGGCCAGCTTGTTTACGGAATAAACGCCGTTAAAAGTGTCCTTCAGCTGGGCGATGAGGACCCGCTGGTTCTTAACGACTTACTTAAGGAGAGGAATCTCTGGACCGGCGCGATATCTCTTATGCTGCCTCCGCTCACCCGTGTTACAGGTGACATCCAGCAGATCTACCGGGCCATGCGTAAACTCGAAGAATCCCTCTAAAGGGCCTAGGCTTTTTGCTTTACACCTAAATATTAATATGATATAGTATGCGCTTATATGAAAGGCATATTGACCAATCTGCTGCGTATATGCGTAAGTGCCGGCCTTTTACTCCTTTTATTCTACCTTATGAGGGGCCAGTATGCGGCCATTATGTCCGCACTGACCAAAACCAGCCTGTCTTTGGTAATGCTCGCGATTCTCATTTTTTTTATCAATATCATCATATGCACATTCAGGCTGGACGTTCTTTTAAGAGGAGAGAGGATATCGATCCCTTTCATTCGGCTTACCGAACTTTCGTTTATCGGCATGTTTTTCAATAATTTCATGCCCACTGCCCTTGGAGGCGACATAGTCAAGGCCTATTACACGGGCCGGATTACGGGCAGCAAGGCAAAGTCATATATCTCGGTGTTTATGGACAGGCTCACCGGCATGTTCTCGTTTGCTTTTCTCGGGCTTGCGGCGCTTATTGCGTGCTGGGACATGGTGACCGACCCGATGATAAAAAAAGGCGTGCTTGTTTTCGTGCTGGTCTGTGTGTTCCTTGCCGTAGCGTTCCTGAACGTGCGTGTGGCGCGCCTCATGTTCTCAATATTCTCAAAAATACATTTCAGGAGGCTTGGGAAAAGGCTTCTGCAGGTATACGCGATGCTTCATAATTACAGGAGAAAGAAAGCGGTCCTCGCGAAGACGATAGTAATATCCTGGCTGGCTCAAATAACATATTTCAGCGTGATCTATATTCTCTTCCTGGCACTCGGGGTCACGATATCTTACAGGATTGTGTTCCTGGTTATGCCGATTATCTGTGTTGTGTCCATGCTGCCTTCAATCGGGGGCCTTGGTCTCAGAGAGGGGTCAATAGTTCTATTGTTCGGGCCAATAACCGGAACACAGCACGCGTTCGGCGCGAGCATCCTTTTATTCGCTTTGCTTTTCCTGATGAGCATCATCGGTGGTATAATATATAATGTGAGCCCGCAATTCAGGAAGTGCCACATAAAGGGAGGAGGGCTTTATGGTAAGTGAAGAATTGTTGAGAATACTTGCGTGCCCCTCCTGTAAATCCGAGGTGCGCGAGGAGGACGGGAAGCTTGTATGCGTGAAATGCGGTTTGAGGTATCCGGTGCGCGGCGGCATCCCTGTCATGCTTATCGATGAAGCAGAGAAACCGGAGGAAAGAAAATGAACAAGGTGCTTGTCATACACGGACCCAATCTGAACATGCTGGGAACGAGGGAGATCGATGTTTACGGGACCGCGACTATTGCCGAGATCGACACCGAGGTCAGGAAAAAAGGAAAGGCCCTGGGGCTTGAGGCTGAAACATTTCAGTCCAATCACGAGGGTGAAATCGTTGACAGGATAGGCGAAGCGCGCAAAAACGGGGTTTCGGCCATTATTATAAACCCGGCTGCCTATACGCACACAAGCGTGGCCATACGGGACGCTATAAGCGGCTGCGGCCTGCCGGTCATAGAGGTGCATCTGTCCAATATTTACGCGCGCGAGGAATTCCGCCACACTTCTCTTGTGGCGCCTGTGGCTGTCGGCCAGATCAGCGGTTTCGGCATGATGAGCTATGTGCTGGCTCTTGAGTCCGTTGCTGATATAATAAAAAAACGGGGTTCCCGTGGCTGACAGGTCCTGCGTAAAGACCGCGAGAGAGATCGCTATGCTGAAGCGCGCGGCCCGGATCGCGAAAGATATTTACCGTGAAATCGAGGGCATGGTAGTACCCGGTATAACGGAGAGGCAGGTATCGGCCGGGATTGACGGGCTGATAAAAGATAAGGGCCTCGGCAGGGCGTTCAGGACCATAGTCGCCAGCGGTCCGAACGCCGCAAAACCCCATGCAGCGGTAACAGACAGGCGCATCGGCAAAAGGGATCTGGTCGTTATTGATTTCGGAGTTGTCTTTAGAGGATACCGATCTGACATGACAAGGACTAAGGTGATAGGCCGTGTTGCCGGACGGGCCCGGCGCCTGTATGATTCTGTGAGAAAGGCGCAGGAGTACGGGATCACGCTTATCAGGTCAGGCGCGAAGATATCGGACGTGGTGTCCGGCGTACACGGCCGATTACGCAAAGACGGTCTCGGGCGCTACATAAAACATTCTCTGGGGCACGGTATCGGAAAGAAAATACATGAAGCGCCGCGTCTTTCGGAATCAAACCGCAAGGCATTCATGAGAAACAGCGTAGTCACTGTTGAGCCGGGCCTTTACGTGGACGGCTATGCGGGTGTCAGGATAGAGGACATGGTGATTGTCAAAGATAACGGATGCGAGGTTTTAACGAGATGATCACTCCCAAGCAGTTTACGAACGGTCAGGTGATTGTTATGGACGGTGAACTTTGTGTGGTGCTGTATACCCAGCATAAAAGGACTGCCCAGAGAGGGGCTGTTGTAAGGACAAAGGTGCGCAACGTAAAGACAGGGGCGGTCAACGAGCTCAATCTGGATCCGGACACGAATTATGAGAAGGCCTATATAGACAAGAAGGCTTTGCTCTACCTCTACCATGACGATGAAACATACCATTTCATGGACCAGGGTACTTACGAGCAATACGAACTGAGGAAGGATCTGCTCGGGGACTCTGTTAATTTTCTCAAGGAAAACACGGAAATAACCGTTGATTTCTATGAGGGCAAACCGTTTGGCTTGGAACTTCCGATTTTTATCGACCTTAAGGTTACGTACACGGAGCCCGGAATAAAGGGCGATACGGCGCGCGGCGGAGGCAAACCCGCGACTCTTGAAACGGGGGCAACTGTCAAAGTGCCGCTTTTTGTGGAACAGGGGAACGTGATACGTATAGATACCAGGACCGGAGAGTATACCGGAAGGGTGTAACGCTATATCAGAGCCGGGGGGCACATGAATAAGAAAAAAATCGAAGAGATAATCGAGCTGATGGAGAGATACGGACTGAGCGAGATCGATGTCGAAGAGGAAGGCGTAAGGGTGCACCTCAAAAAGGGCAGCGGCATTATCGAGAGGATTGTGGAGCAGGCGCCTCATGCCGCGCCTGTCCCTGCGGCGTCTGCGGCAGCCGGGTCAGCCCCTGGCGAAGCTAAGGTATCCGCCAACACGACCGAGGTAAAGGCGCCCATGGTAGGCACTTTTTACAGGGCTGCTTCTCCGGACTCGAATCCGTATTGCGAGGTCGGCAGCGTGATAAAGGAAGGGGATGTGCTCTGCATACTCGAAGCCATGAAGCTCATGAACGAGATTAAGTCCGAGGTGAGCGGCAAGATCGTTGAAATACTGGTCGCGAACGGCGAGCCGGTCGAATTCGGCCAGGTAATCTTTATCGTGGAGAAGCAGTGATATGTTTTCGAAAATTTTAGTCGCTAACAGGGGTGAGGTAGCCCTTAGAATAATAAGGGCCTGCAAGGAACTCGGGATCGCCACGGTCGCCATATTTTCAGAGGCAGACGCGCACAGCCTGCATGTCAGGTTCGCGGACGAGGCGATTTGCGTGGGCAAGGCCCAGGCGTCTGAAAGCTACCTTAATATCCCCAACATCATAAGCGCCGCAGAGATTACCGATGTCGAGGCCATACATCCGGGGTACGGTTTTTTGGCCGAGGACGCGCATTTCACCGAGATATGCGAGTCATGCCAGATAAAGTTTATCGGCCCTACGCCGGAAAACATACGGATCATGGGCGATAAGATGGCGGCTAAAGAAACCATGCGCAAGGCCGGCATACCCGTGATACCGGGGTCCAAATCAATCATCAAGACCAAGGAAGAGGCGCTTAAAGTAGCCAAAGGCATCGGATATCCCGTAATACTTAAGGCCTCGGCGGGCGGAGGCGGAAAAGGCATGCGCGTATGCCATAATGACGTGCGGCTGGTGAGCGCGTTTCTTACGGCGCAGAGGGAGGCTGAAGCCGCATTCGGCAACCCGGATATTTACATCGAAAAATACGTCGACAGCCCCAGGCATATTGAGTTTCAGGTATTAGCCGATAAACACGGGCATATCATACATCTTGGCGAGCGCGACTGCACTATCCAGAGACGCCATCAGAAGCTTATCGAGGAGTCGCCGTCACCCGTAATAAATCAGAAGCTCCGCAAAAAGATGGGCGAGGTCGCGGTCAAGGGTGCCAAAGCGGTGGGTTATATAAATGCCGGCACGATCGAGTTTCTCGTTGATAAGAACGGCCACTACTATTTCATGGAGATGAATACGCGCATACAGGTCGAACATCCTGTCACTGAAATGGTCACGGGGCTTGATCTTGTAAAGGAGCAGATACGCATAGCTGCCGGGGAGAAACTGAGGGTGAAGCAGGAGGACGTTAAAGTGAACGGATGGGCCATGGAGTGCCGCATAAACGCCGAAGACCCTGAAAATGATTTCAGGCCGTCTCCCGGCATGATCACTTCGTTTAATCTGCCGGGCGGCAAAGGCGTGCGCGTTGATACGCATGTCTATCAGGGGTATGAGATTTCACCATACTACGATTCAATGATAGCGAAGCTGATTGTCCACGGCTCGACAAGGCGCGAGGCGGTCGCAGTGATGTCGCGGGCCATCGATGAGTTTGTCATAGAGCCCATAAAAACGACGATCCCATTCCATAAACAGGTCATGGGGAACCCGGCGTTTCTTAAGGGGCAGTACGCAACGGATTTTGCCGAAAAAATGTTCGGTTTGCGGTAACACCAAGGAGGTCACATGAAGCTTATTAAAAGCATAGGAATTCTGATTTGTTTAAGCGCGTATCTTGTAGCGGGAGGGCTGCTGATATTGGCGGCGCTGGACATCCTTAAGCCCGGGGAAATAGAATCCTATCTGTCCTACTCATTGAGCATGCAGAATGTCAGGGCGGTACTGGCCGGAGTCGGCTGCCTGTTTATAGTCATCGGTCTGGTCTCTTCGCGCGTGAATCTCGCGCGGCTGAACAGGGACAGGACAATCGCCTTTGACAACCCGGACGGGCAGGTTATCGTGTCGCTGCCGGCGATCGAGGATTATGTGAAAAAAATAATAAAACAAATACCAGAGGTGAAAGAATTAAAGACAGTCGTTTCGGCCACCAAAAAAGAGATCAGCGTGACGAGTAAGGCGGCGCTTCTTTCGGACGCGAACATCCCTGAGACTACCGAGAAGATCCAGTCAACTATCAAGAGGCGGCTGCTCGAGATGCTGGGTATCGAGGAGAATATAAAGGTGAAGATCGATATCGCCAAAATCATATCGACCGGCCGTTTCGACGACTCCGATGAAAACCATGAGTCGTCACGCGCCATGCCCATAAGGGGCATGGATTAGCATGGGGCGTTTTTAATCATGAAGCCGAAAGATGAAATTATCAGGAGCTCGGTAAAATCACTGATAACGGTGGCCGAGGGTCTTTTAGCCGATGATGTGAGCGCGAGCATCGAGGCGGCGGGGCGCGCCATGATAGTGTGTCTTAAACGGGGCGGTAAAATACTCGCGTTCGGCAACGGCGGCAGCGCCGCTGACGCCGATCATTTTGTCGCCGAACTGGTCGGGCGTTACAAAAAGGAACGAAAAGGGCTCGCTGCCGTAAGCCTTGTCTCGAACACGGCCACGATTACCGCAGTGTCAAATGATTATTCGTATGGGGACAGTTTTAAGCGGCAGGTCGAGGCCCTCGGGGCTGACGGTGATATCGCGTTCGGTATTTCGACAAGCGGCAATTCGCCGAACGTTATTGGAGCCGTGAAGGCAGCGAAATCGTTAGGGCTTACCGTTGTCGCCCTGACAGGATGCGGCGGCGGATCATTGGCAGGGCAGTCGGACATATCTATTATCGTGCCGTCCGCGGATACCCCGCGCGTTCAGGAAGCCCATATTCTCATCATACACGGCCTTTGCGATATAATTGACAGGACGGTTGTTTAGACACGGAGAAAGTCATGCCGGAAGGTAAAATCATGCCGCTGACGGAACTGGCAGCACATCTTGAAAGGCTGCGGTCAGAGGGCAAAAAAATAATTTTTACGAATGGTTGCTTTGACATACTGCATTTCGGCCATGTGAAGTACCTCGCTCAGGCAAAAAGCGAGGGTGACATATTGGTTGTGGGCGTCAACAGCGATTCTTCCGTAAAGAGGCTGAAATCCGCGGGCAGACCCGTCAATCCCGAGCATGCCCGGGCAGGCGTGATCGGGTCCCTTGAGTGCGTTGATTACGTAACCATTTTTTCCGAAGATACCCCTCTCGAGACGATAACCGCGCTCAAGCCGGATGTGCTTGTTAAGGGCGGTGATTGGCAGGGGAAGGACATTGTAGGGGGAGAATTTGTCAAATCCAAAGGCGGTAAAGTCAAAACAGTCCCGTTTATCGATGGGTACTCGACGACCGCGGTCATCAGTAAAATCCGGCACGTCAGCAGCTGACCGGTATCCGGCGGACAGCCGGCGCCCGGTTTTTCGGATAATTGACGCCAACCTTAACAGGGCCGCCGAAGGCCTGCGTGTTTGCGAGGATATAGCCCGATTTTACCTGCGTGATAAACGGATGCGGTCTGCGCTCAAGAAAATACGGCACGAGCTTAAGCGCGCGCGAGCCGGCAAAGACATGCGCCTGGGGCTTTTGATGGCGAGGTCGGTCGCGGGTGATATAGGCCGCCGGTCGCACAGCGATGACCTGTCGCGCCGTGACCTTATCGATGTGCTGACTGCAAATGCCGCAAGGGTTAAGGAAGCGCTGAGATCACTCGAGGAAGTCTCTAAACTTGTTGACAGGGGCGTGTCTGAGAGATTTAAGGCCCTACGGTTCAGGTTTTATAATGAAGAAAAAAGAATTGTCAGAAAAACTTCGCGTCATGGCGGTATCGGGCGGCCATAGCCGGGCCGCTTCTTCAGTCACGCGAAGGATTGTAACTTGCGCTGAACTGCGCGTCAAGAATAGGGCCGCGTTTGAGGTCGCGAGGCTGTATTCAGGATTAAAGGAAGCGAATAGCATGAGGCCGGTTTTTATCGATGACAGGGCAGATACGGCGCTGGCATGCGCGGCGGACGGTGTACACCTGGGTAAAGGGGATATCCCGACTGCGCTCGCGCGCCGCCTGTTAGGGCGCGGGCCCGTAATCGGCCGGACCGTGCGGGGCTTGCGCGAGGCAAAAGCGGCAGAACGGGACGGGGCTGACTATGTGAGCATAGGGCCGGTCTTCAGGACGCCTTACAAGAAAAATATAAGGCCAAGGGGGCTTGCTGTCGTCCGGGGTGTTGTGAACGGCGTGCGAATTCCGGTTGTGGCGATAGGCGGAATCAATACCCATAACCTAAAAGCCGTTTTCAAAACAGGCGCGGCAGGGGCGGCAATGATACGGGGCATCAAAAAATTACGGAGCGCGGCGGTATGACGTTAATCGACGCAGTGAGATCAGGCAGACAGACGGGCATTGTAAAGCGGATCGCAAAGTCAGAGGGCGTCCCCGCTCACAGGCTTGCTGCCGATATCCGCAAGGGGCTGACGGTCATACCAAAAAACCGCGGTCGGAGGGTTGACAGACCGTGCGGGATTGGGCGCGGCTTAAGCACAAAAGTAAACGTGAATATCGGCACATCGCCCGATTCAAGCGGCCTGGCCGCTGAAATCGGAAAGCTTAAGGCCTCCGTGGAACTGGGCGCCGATACTGTTATGGATTTATCCGTGGGAAAGAACGTCCGGAATACCCGTCTTAAGATACTTGAGAAATGCCCGGTTCCGCTCGGCACTGTGCCCGTGTATGAAGCCGCCGTACGGGGCGGCGGAGACATGCGAAAGGTGTCTGCCGCTCTTATGCTGGACGTTCTTAAGGAACAGGCACGCGACGGAGTTGACTTTTTCACTGTTCATGCCGGTATTAACCGGAAAAGCATCGGCATGCTCAGGCGGTCGCGCAGGATAATTGACATGGTCTCCAGGGGAGGGGCTCTTATATACCGATGGATGACCGAGCATGGCGAGGATAATCCGTTTTATACGCGTTTTGACGAAGTGCTGGATATTGTCAGGGAGCATGACGTTACGCTGAGCCTCGGAGACGGACTAAGACCGGGGGCCATTGCGGACGCTAATGACGCGGCGCAATTCGGGGAATTGCGGCTTTTGGGTGTATTGCAGCGTCGGGCGCTAAAAAAAGGAGTCCAGGTAATTATTGAAGGCCCGGGCCACGTTCCCATGGATGCAATCGAGAAAAATATCCTTCTTGAAAAAAGGCTGTGCCACGGAGCGCCGTTTTACGTGCTGGGCCCGCTTGTGACGGATATCGCGCCCGGGTATGACCATATCACGGCGGCTATAGGGGGAGCTTTGGCCGCAAAGTACGGCGCAGATTTCCTTTGCTATGTGACCCCGGCAGAGCACCTGAGGCTTCCTGATCTTGATGATGTGCGTGAAGGTGTCATCGCTTCGAAGATAGCGGCTCATGCCGCGGACATCGCCAAAGGCAGGCGGGACGCGTGGAGGCGCGACAGCGAGTTTTCGACGGCGCGAAATAAACGCGATTGGGAAAAGCAATTCAGCCTCGCGCTGGATGCCCGCAAGCCGAAAAGGTACAGGGGGAGCTCGCGGCCTAACGTAAATGATGTGTGCACGATGTGCGGTCAATACTGCCCGATGAAGATTACTCAATCCGGAGGGAATGCGTGATGAAGAAAGATACCAGGCTTGTGATAATAGGCTCTGTAGCTATCGATTCCGTCGAAACGCCGTTCGGCAAACGGGATGATATCCTGGGCGGGTCAGCGACTTATTCGGGTATCAGCGCCTCGTTTTTCAACAAGAATACGGCAATTGTAGCGGTCGTGGGCCGTGATTTTCCGGATAAATACAGGGAAGCGCTCGCGAAAAGAGGCGTAAATATTGATGGGCTTGAAACCGCTGACGGCAAGACTTTCAGATGGAAAGGCAATTATGCCTATGACCTTAACGCGCCCGTTACCGTGTATACCCATCTTAATGTCTTCAGCGATTTTAAGCCTAAGATACCCCGGGGGATGGAAACGGCCCCTTATCTGTTCCTCGCGAATATTGACC
>JBDRBZ010000056.1:0-16552 GCA_043822175.1 Candidatus Omnitrophota bacterium | reverse complement strand
CTGGGTATCAGGATACAGACCATAACCGCCACCATGCTGACTTTTGAGATGGGCGCCAGTTCCATGGCCTTATTCGCCCGTGTCGGAGGCGGGATTTATACGAAAGCGGCCGACGTGGGCGCCGATCTCGTGGGAAAGGTTGAGGCCGGTATCCCCGAGGACGACCCCAGAAATCCCGCTGTCATAGCCGATAACGTGGGGGGACAACGTTGGTGACGTTGCCGGCATGGGGGCAGACCTTTATGAATCCTATGTCGGTTCGATCGTGGCTACAATGGTGCTGGCGGTCGCGGGCGGCTTTGGCGTGAGCGGGGTGACAGTGCCCATGGTGATGGCGGCGGTAGGCGTTGTTGCCAGTATAATAGGTACGTTATTCGTAAGATCAGGCGAGAAGGCTGATCAGGGCGTGCTTCTGGCGGCCCTGAGAAAGGGTATCTTTACCAGCGCTGTATTGATAGCTATAGCCTCATTCTTTGTCATAAAATACACGCTCGGATTGGAATATATCGGGGTGTACTACTGTATTATAACGGGCTTGATTGTAGGAATAATAATCGGTTTGTCTACGGAATATTACACCTCTGACAGGTATTCACCGGCCAAGTCAGTGGCTAATTCATCGCAGACCGGCGCGGCAACCGTCATAATAAGCGGTATTGCCGTGGGCATGCTGTCAACGGCCATACCCGTAGTAGTGGTCTGTATCGGCATAATAGCGAGTTTTTATTTCGCGTCCCATACCGTGGAAGCGGCGTTTAAGTTTAACGCCGGTCTTTACGGTGTAGGCATAGCGGCCGTCGGCATGTTGAGTACGCTCGGTATAACACTGGCGACCGACGCTTACGGGCCGGTCGCGGACAACGCAGGGGGCATAGCCGAGATGTCAAAGCAGGAGCCGTATGTCAGGGAAAGGACAGACGCTCTGGATTCTCTGGGTAATACCACGGCGGCTACGGGTAAGGGGTTTGCCATCGGCAGCGCAGCGCTGACAGCGCTCGCTCTGATAGCCGCGTACAAGGACGAGATCGTGAGGCTGGGCAGCCATCTTGAGCTTAGCCTGCTCGATCCCAAGGTAATGGTAGGGCTTTTTATCGGCGCCATGCTGCCTTTTCTTTTCGGGGCGCTTACCATGAAAGCTGTCGGCCGCGCGGCCCAGGGCATAGTAGAGGAAGTCCGCAGGCAGTTCAGGGAGATTCAGGGGCTGCTCGAGGGGACCGGCAAGGCTGATTATGCGCGTTGCGTCTCCATATGCACTAAATCGGCCCAGAAGGAAATGATCGTGCCCTCTCTTATCGCCATGTTGAGCCCCATTGTCATAGGCCTTATCCTCAACGTTGAGGCAGTAGTCGGCCTTCTCGCGGGTGCGCTCGCGAGCGGATTTGTCATGGCTGTGATGATGGCCAACTCGGGCGGGGTATGGGACAATGCTAAAAAATTTGTGGAAAGGGGCGCGTTAGGCGGCAAGGGTTCGCCCCAGCATAAAGCCCTTGTCATAGGCGATACCGTAGGGGATCCTTTCAAGGATACGTCAGGCCCGAGCCTGAATATACTGATTAAACTTATGTCCATGGTCAGTGTCGTCTTCGGCTCGTTTGTTCTGACGCATGCTTTGTTGAAGTAGCGGCGTCAGAATGACGCATGCACCAGAATGACGCATGCGCGTTCAAAATCAAAACCGCTTGACTTGGGCGTACATAGTGTTATATTAATAATCAGAGTATAAAGGCCAGCGGCAGCCTTAAATTTACGTAAAATGAAACAGTATTTAAAGGAGGAAACATGATGCGGACACTGGTATTACTCATTTGTCTGGGGTTTATCGTTTCGGGTTGCGCGCTAAACGTATACAAATCCACGCCTAAAGACCAGGCTACGATAGCCGAGCTGCAGGGTGAAGTGGGCAGGATCGATCAGCTCAGGAAACAGGAGACGACCCGGCTTGAAAGCGAGGTAGAGAAACTGAAACGCCAGCGTGAAGAGGAGAAGGCCCAGTTCGAGGCCATTAAGAAAGAGCTCCAGAGCAAGCTTAAGGACAAAAGGATCGGGCTTGACATAGGGGACCGCGGGCTGGTGATTACGCTTGCCGACAATATACTTTTTGATTCCGGGAAGGCGGATATCAAGAAAGACGCCGATTCCACTCTCGATCAAATAGCGGCGGTGATAAATACGACCGCGGCCAATAAAAACATAGGAGTAGAGGGGCATACTGACAATGAACCCATAAAACATTCCGGATGGAAATCCAACAGAGAATTATCCACCGCGAGGGCCAATAACGTTTATCACTATCTGGTGAAACAGGGCGTTAACCCCGCCCGCCTGACGACGATGGGGTACGGTGAGTACAGGCCCGTCGGCTCTAATGATACGGAAGAGGGCAGGGCGCGCAACCGGCGCGTGGAGATAGTCATACTTCCCGAATTCACTAAGAAGGCGGAGGCCAAGACCGCAGATGTTGTCGGCGAAAAGGCCATGGTGAAATAATACGTCACCTGATATGAGAATCAATCCGCGAGGCATACCCAATCACGTCGCCATAATTATGGACGGAAACGGCAGATGGGCCAGGGCACGGCATCTGCCGAGGATTGTCGGACACGGAGAGGGAGTTAAGGCCCTCGAGAGGGTAGTCGCCGCCTGTAGGGATCTGGGCATCGGGATGCTTACCGTGTACGCGTTTTCGACCGAAAACTGGAAACGATCCAAAAGGGAAGTCGGGTTTTTGATGGGGCTTTTCAGAAGGGAGTTTAACGCAATGGCGCCCAAGCTGAAAAAGAAAGGCGTAAAGGTGAATTTTCTCGGCGACCTGGACGGGGTGCCGGCCGGAATCAGGCGGCGGGCGCTGGAGCTTGAGCGGGAGACGGCCGATAATGACACGGTTACGCTGAACGTAGCTTTCAATTACGGCTCGAGAGACGAGATAACACGCGCCGTACGGCGCGTGTCGGCCGATGTGCGCGACGGAAAGATAAAGGCCGACAAAATCGACGACGATATGTTTTCGGGATACATGTATACGGCCGGCATGCCGGATCCCGACCTTCTCATCAGGACAAGCGGTGAGATGCGGTTAAGCAATTTCCTGCTGTGGCAGCTGTCATATTCCGAGATTTACGTGACCCCAAAGCTGTGGCCCGATTTCACTGGCAAAGACCTGGAAGACGCTGTGCTTGAATTTCAGTCGAGGAAGCGCAGATACGGCGGACGGTGACAGTATGCTGCTGAAGAAAATAATAGCCTCGTTTCTTATCCTTACTCTTACCGGGCTTATAATATTTCTTTTTCCAAATTGGGTGTTCCTGATGCTGACCATGGCGTTTATAGCCTTGGCCACGAAAGAATTCTTTTTCCTTGTCGAGCGGAAGGGGATATTTGTCTACAGGTATTTCGGCATAGTCGCGGCCTGCCTTATACCCGTTTCCGTATATATCAATGTAGGCCGGAACAATATCGACCTGGAGCCGCTCTACATAGTCATCGCGTGCATGTTCGCGTTTATCCTGCATTTCGTGAAGAGGAAGAACGCGAAAGATACCGTGATAAGCATAGCCGTGACGCTCCTGGCGCTTTTTTACATCGGCTGGATGTTCTCGTTTTTCGTAAAACTCAAATTCCTGCCCGGCGGATCCTGTCTTGTGGCTTATCTCGTGCTTGTGACCAAGATGGGCGATGTGGCGGCTTATTTCGGGGGCCGTATTCTGGGTAAACACAAACTCATCCCGAGGATCAGCCCTAACAAAACCGTGGAAGGGACCGTGTGCGGCCTCACGGGGAGCGTGGTGATGGCCGTTCTCGCGGGAGGGCTCGTAAAGCTATCACCGTTCCTTCTCGTCGTTCTCGGTGTTTTCCTCGGCGTGCTCGCGCAGGCCGGAGACCTGGCCGAAAGCCTTATAAAGCGTGATTGCGGCGTCAAGGACGCGGGTTCCCACATATCCGGATTCGGGGGCGTTTTTGACATAATCGACAGCCTTTTGTTTACAGCCCCGATATTTTATTTTTTCATGGTAATACTCTTGCGGTGATTATGAAACAGATAGTCGTTTTAGGCTCTACCGGATCTGTAGGCAGGAGCGCCCTGGCCGTTATTAAGAGCCATCCTGATCGATATGCCGTAAGGGCGCTTGCCGCGAACACCAACCTCAAGCTGCTCGCGGAACAGGCGAGGGCATTCGGCGTCCGGGACGTGGCGATAGGCGACAAAAGTTGCTGCGGCCGGTTAAAGCGCCTGCTGCCGTCCGGCGTGAGGGTCCATGCGGGCGTCGAGGGTATTTCTTATCTTGCGGCAGAGAGTCATGCCGATATTATCCTTATGGCGATCGGGGGCACGCAGGCGATAGTGCCTCTCGTTGACGCCGTCAGGCGCGGCAGGCGCGTGGCCCTTGCCTCAAAAGAGGCCCTTGTATCGGCCGGCGCCGTAATAACCAGGCTCGCGGCAAAGACCGGTTCAGTCATAATCCCGGTGGACAGCGAGCACAGCGCGATATTTCAGTGCCTTAACGGGGAGAATCCGCGCAGTGTCTCGAAGATTTACCTTACGGGATCGGGCGGCCCGCTCAGGAAAGTGAAAAAATCCATTTTCGACAGACTGCCCCTGGCGCGGGTCATAAAACATCCGAAATGGAAAATGGGCAGGAAGATTACGATAGATTCCGCGACAATGATGAATAAGGGGCTTGAGCTCATAGAGGCCAAATGGCTCTTCTCCGTGCCTACGAAAATGATCGAGGTGCTGCTTCACCCCGAGGCGATAATACATTCCATGGTGGAGTTCACCGACGGCATCGTAATGGCCAACATGTTTTCGCCTGACATGCGTTTTCCGATCGCCTATGCTTTCGGTTATCCCGGCAGGCTGCCCGACAGGTCGCTGCCGAGGCTAGATTTCTGCGCCGTAAAAAATCTTACGTTTGAGAAGCCCGATCTCAGGAAGTTCCCTGCCCTCAAACTCGCGTACCGCGTAAGCGAGTCAGAAAGCGCCTGCGCCGTTTTGAACGCCGCCAATGAGGAAGCGGTCAGGGCCTACCTTGACGGCAGGATAAAGCTTACCAGTATGGTTGATATCGTCGAAAAAGTGCTCAGGCTGCACAGGCCCGTTGATAAGCCGTCCCTGAAACAGATCCTCGCGCTGGATGCCTGGGCTAAAGAGGAAGCCAGAAGGCTTTATTAGGAAGGAGACGCTATATTGGAAATCATGGGGCTGATTTTTTGCGCCGTAATAATACTCGCTGTTTTCAGCTGTCTTGTCATAGCGCATGAGCTGGGGCACTTCGCCGCTGCCAGGCGCTCAGGGGTTCGCGTAGAACGCTTTGCCGTGGGGTTCGGCAGAAAGATTTTCGGCATAAAGCGGGGCGATACCGAATACCTTGTCAACATTATCCCGCTCGGAGGTTATGTCAAACTGGCCGGGGAGGATCCGGCCGAGGCAAAAGGGAAAAGTGATGAGCTGTGTTCAAAACCTATCCTGTCCAGATTCTGGATTTTTGTCTCAGGCTCGCTTGCCAACGTCATTCTGGCCTACGTGGTGCTGCTTTTTTTGTATCTCGTCGGCATACCCACTCCGACCAGCGATATCGGCAGGGTGCTTGACAAGTCGCCCGCGGCAGCAGCCGGGATCATGGCCGGAGACAGAATAGTAGCGATCGACGGCAAGCCGGTTAAGTACTGGTCCCAGGTGCTGGAGACAATACGTTCCAATACCGACGCGAAGCCCATGTCGATAGGCATCGAGAGGGGCCGGGAGGCCCTCGGTTTCAGCATTACGCCGTCTGTTATTACTGCTACAAACGTATTTAAGCAGGAGGTCAGGTTCCCGGGTATAGGGATCGCGCCGAGTGAAAATATTGTCTTGATGAAAAGTAATCCGCTCAATGCGGTGACCCTGTCGGCCGAATACGTGTGGTTTTTTACGGCCGCCACTTACAAGGGGATATGGCGCATACTGACGGGCGCTATGCCTGTCAGAGAAAGCGTGGGCGGGCCCATACGGATCGTGCAGGTGCTGGCCAAGGCGATCGAGCACGGGCCTGTTTCGGTGTTCAGCATGATGGCCAACATAAGCCTGGCCCTTGCGATATTTAACCTGCTGCCTTTCCCGGTACTGGACGGAGGGCATATACTGTTCCTGTGCATCGAGAAACTGAGGGGGAAGCCGTTGAGCGCGAAGACGCAGGAGATGATAAGCCAGGTCGCCCTCGTGCTCCTGATCGCGTTTTTCGTGTATGTGAGTTATTGCGATACCGTAGGCATAGTCGCGGGCAAAAAATGATACATAGAAGAAAAACAAGGGTGGTGCGCGTCGGAAAAATCGGGATCGGCGGAGGGCATCCGGTATCGGTTCAGTCGATGGCCAAGGTGAAAACAGCCGATATCGCGCGCGTCCTTAAGCAGATAAGATCGCTCGAGCATGCCGGATGCGAGATAATAAGGGTCGCGGTGAAAGACATGTCCGACGCCCGCGCCATACGCCGGATAAAAAACAGTATTTTCATACCGCTTGTGGCCGACATACATTTTGATTACAGGCTTGCCCTTTGCGCCATTGAAAGCGGCGCCGATAAAATACGGCTGAACCCCGGCAACATCCCGTATGAGCGGCATGTCGATGAGGTGGTAAAGCACGCCAAAAAACGCAAAGTCCCGATAAGAATAGGGGTGAATTCCGGATCAGTGAAGCCCGGCAAAAGCAAAAAAACAGGGCCCGGACTCCTGGTGAGCGCGGCGATGGGCTATATTAAGATGTTTGAAAGGCGCGGCTTCCGTGATATAATAATTTCGCTCAAGTCATCGGATGTCGACGAGACAGTCGCGGCGTACCGGAAACTGGCCGGCATGTGCGATTATCCGCTTCATCTGGGCGTGACGGCGGCCGGGCCCAACGAGGCCGGCATAGTGAAATCGGCCATAGGCATCGGGGCGCTTTTGCTCGACGGCATAGGCGATACGATAAGGGTTTCGCTTACCGGCGATCCGTGCCGGGAAGTCTCCGCGGGGCGGATGATACTGAAATCTCTCGGACTCAGGGACTTTGGCCCGGTTATAGTGGCATGCCCGACGTGCGGCCGTTGTCAGGTTGACATAGCGGATATAGTCGATCGGCTGGGGCGTGTCGTTAACGGCGCGCCCGGACGGTTTAAGCCGCTTAAGATCGCGGTTATGGGATGCGAGGTGAACGGGCCCGGCGAGGCGCGCGGGGCGGATGTAGGCATAGCTTTCGGCAGGGGCTCGGGCGTGTTGTTTAAAAAAGGTAAAATAATCAGAAAGATAAATGCCCGCGACGCAGTCAAAATAATAATAAAGGAAATATCATGAAGTGGACAGAGACACTGATACCGACATTGCGCGAGGACCCGCAGGACGCCGAAGTCATAAGCCATAAACTGCTTGTAAGGGGAGGGTTCATACGTAAACTTACGGCAGGCGCGTATTCTTATCTGCCGCTGGGGTTTAAGGTCCTGAATAAAGTAGAGAATATTATCAGGCAGGAATTAAACCGCGCCGGCGCCCTGGAATTGCTTTTACCGGCCCTCCAGCCGCTTGAATTGTGGAAGACGACGGGCCGCGACGCTGACCTGGCCGATGTGATGATAAAGTTCAGGGACAGGCACGGCAGGATCGTGTGCCTCGGGCCGACCCATGAAGAGGTGGTAACGTCGCTTATGGCCCAGAACATATCCTCGTACAGGGACCTGCCCAAAACGGTTTACCAGATACAGACAAAATTCAGGGACGAGATACGGCCCAGGTTCGGGGTCATACGGAGCTGCGAGTTTATCATGAAGGACGCGTACAGTTTTGACGCCGACGCGGAAGGCCTTGAGAAAAGTTATAAAAAGATGTATGAGGCGTACTGCCGTATTTTCGAACGGTGCGGCCTGCCGTACGTGGCGGTGCAGGCGGATTGCGGCGTCATGGGCGGCGGTGAGTCTCATGAATTCATGGTCCCGGCCGAGATGGGCGAAGACCTCGTAGGCATATGCGGCGCCTGCGGCTACGGCGCGAGCAAGGATATTCTAATAAAAGACAAAGAAAAAGAATTAGGCGATAGTGCGGTATGCCCGAAATGCAAAGGTACTATGGCTGTGAAGCATACGATAGAGGTTGGCCACACATTCAAGCTGGGCACGAAGTACTCTAAGCCAATAGGCGCGACCTATCTCTCCGCTGCAGGCGAGACTGCCGATGTTATTATGGGATGTTACGGCATAGGCGTGAACCGCATACCCGCGGCCCTTGTGGAGACATCCAATGATAAAGACGGCATTATATGGCCGGTGGCAATAAGCCCTTACGAAGTTTCTGTGCTGCCCTTAAACATGTCTGTGGCAAAACTGACAAATACGGCCGACATGTTATATTCGGGACTTTTGGAGGCCGGAGTTGACGTGATATTGGATGACCGTGCTGAAAGGGCGGGGGTAAAGTTTAAGGACTCTGACCTTATCGGGTTTCCGATTTCGATTATATTAGGCGAAAAAAATATAGGGCAGGATACTGTTGAAATCAAGATCCGTAAAACAGGAAAAAGTGAGAAAGTGAAAATAAACGAGGCCGTTGCCAAAGTCAAATTTCTCTTGACAAAATAGGGGGATCGTATTAAAATTCTATAAATCTCTTATAAAGGAGGGAGATTAGTGAAAGTGGGATAAGTTGCCCACTTTTTTTATTGCTGATGGGAAAATCAGACATAATACAAAGGGTCGAGGAACTGGTGCTTCCCGTTATTCACGGGGAAGGCGCGGAACTTATCGAGATCACGTATAAAAGGGAAGGGGCCGTGAATGTCCTGAGGATGTTCGTGGATAAGCCGTCAGGCGTGACCCTGGATGAGCTGAGCGGCATAAATACCCGCATAAGCGAAATGCTTGATACCAATATGGTTATCGATGAAGAGTATACGCTCGAGGTATCGTCGCCCGGGCTTGACAGGATCCTCAAGGCGAGAAAGGATTTTGAGTGGGCCCTGGGAAAGGACATTAAGATCAGCACGTACGCCCCGGTGGAAGGGGATAATGTTTTCATAGGTAAATTGGTTGGGTTATCTGAAGGCGCGGTCGTTATTAAGGGCAAAGACGGTGTCTCGCGCGAGATACCGTCGGATAAGATAGCAAAGGCCAGGCTCCATGCGGTTTAATGCCATTATGAGATTTCTGCTCGGGAGGGAGTCCTGGTCTTTAGGCTATGAGGCTCCACGAAAGTCATGCAAAGCTGGAAGAACGGAGTGATTAATATATGAACAGCGAACTTTTGAGCATTCTGGACTCTCTGGAAAGAGAAAAGGGCATCAACCGTGAGATATTGTTCGAGGCCATAGAGGCGGCGCTGTCGAGCGCGGCTAAGAAAATACTGAGTATCAACAGGGATGATATTATCGTTAAGGTGGACAGGGAATCGGGTTCCATAACCGTGACGTCGGACGGCAAAATTGTCAAGTCTGATGAATTCGGCAGGATAGCCGCGCAGACCGCGAAACAGGTGATAATACAGAAGATACGCGAAGCCGAAAGGGATGTGATATTTGACGATTACAGCAGGAAGCAGGGCGGCATTACAAGCGGTCTCGTGCACAGGTTTGAGAAGGGCAATATCATAGTTGACCTGGGCAAGGCCGAGGCCATACTCCCGAGAAGCGAGCAGGTGCAGAAAGAGAAGTACAGGCAGGGCGACAGGGTGCGGGCCTATATCCTGGAGGTCAGGAAGACTTCACAGGGCCCGCAGGTCGTGCTTTCCCGCAGGGCGCCCGAATTCGTGAAAAAACTGTTCGAGCTCGAAGTGCCCGAAATACTCGAGGGCATCGTCGAGATCCGGGGCATAGCCAGGGAGCCGGGGGAGAGGACTAAGATAGCGGTATTCTCAAAGGAAAGTAAGGTTGATCCTGTGGGGGCGTGCGTGGGCATGCGCGGTACCCGCGTGAAGGACATAGTAAGGGAACTGCACGGGGAAAGAATAGACGTTATCCGATGGGATGATACTGTGGACAAGTTTCTGGCTAATGCCCTGGCGCCTGTAGACATAAAGAAGATGATATTAAACAGGGAGAAGAATCACATACAGGTTATCGTGGCCGACGATCAGCTTTCCATAGGCATCGGAAAACACGGCCAGAATATAAGATTGGCTTCCCAGCTGATAGGATGGGAAGTGGATATAAGGGGAGAGACAAAGGCCCCCGATAAATCTAAAGGCAAGGATAAGGGGCCCGCCGCGGAAGGCGTTGAGGCTAAAGAAGAGGCAGCGAAAAGTGAAGTCCCGGAAAGTGAAGTTCCGGAAAGTCCGGGTATTACCGATATCAAGGGCGTCGGCAAGGCGGCCGGCAAGGTGCTGCTCGAGGCAGGGTATGATACGGTTGCGAAAATAGCGGAGGCCTCGCCTGAGGATCTGATAAAACTCGAAGGTATCGGGAAAAAAGGGGCCGAAAAGATTATAACCGCGGCAAAAGAGATGACATCCGGGCCGGAAGGCGGCAAAGGGGATGACGGGGTAGAAAGTAAGGAGTAGTATGGCGATACGTGTGCATGAACTGGCAAAAGAACTGGGGTTGAGCTCAAAGGAGCTGATAGAAAGGCTGCGTGTGTTGAAGGTAGATGCTAAGGGGCACATGAGCGCCATTGAGGATGATACGGCCGGCATTATACGCCGGGAAAAGAAAGGCCAGAAAACGCGGAAGGTCGAAGCGCCTAAAAAGGCGGCGGCTGTGAAAAAGGCGCCCGCGGCCAGGGGCCATGAGAAAAAAGCGCATGCCCCGAAAGGGGAGAAAGCCCATAAAGTGCCGGCAGAGAAGCCGAAAACGGCCGAGACTAAACCGAAGGCACCGGTTGAGACTAAACCGAAGGTGGTAGAGATTAAGCCGCCTGCGCCGAAGGCGCCTGTTGAGACTAAACCGAAGGCGGCCGAGATTACGCCGCCTGTGCCGAAAGAGCCGGTCAAAGAAGAGATTAAAACGGTTGAGATAATAGTAAAGCCCGAACCCCAGCGCGTCCTGAAGGCCCTGGAAATAGACCTGCCTGTTACCGTGAAACAGTTTTCCGTACGGCTCGGAATAAAGCCCAGCGAACTTATAGCGCGTCTTATGAAACAGGGTATTTTTGCCACTATTAACCAGAACCTGGGTGACGATATCGTAAACAAAGTAGCCGCCGATTGCGGCTACAGCATACAGAAGGCCAAGACACTGGAAGAAGAGCTTATTAAGGAGGACGATGAAGCGGGAGCTAAAACAGGGATGATACCGAGGTCCCCGGTCGTGACTTTCATGGGTCATGTCGATCACGGCAAGACATCGCTTTTGGATTACATACGCAAGACAAAGGTAACCGCTAAGGAAAAGGGCGGTATTACGCAGCATATCGGCGCCTACAGCGTGAAGATTGCCAAGGGCGCGGTGACCTTTCTTGACACCCCGGGCCACGAGGCGTTTACTGCGATGCGCGCCAGGGGCGCCAACGCCACTGATGTGGTTGTGCTTGTCGTGGCGGCCGATGACGGCGTGATGCCCCAGACAAAAGAGGCCATAGATCACGCGCGGGCCGCTGACGTGCCGATAGTCGTCGCTATCAACAAGTGTGATTTGCCGGACATAAGCCTCGACAAGATCAAGCGCCAGCTGAACCAGCTTGACCTCATACCCGAGGATTGGGGAGGCAAAACGATAATGGTTCCTGTATCTGCGAAGACAGGACACGGCGTGGACACGCTTCTGGAGATGCTTCTACTCGAGGCCGAGCTTCTGGAGCTCAAGGCCAACCCCCATATCCGCGCGCGCGGTGTGGTGATAGAAGGTAAACTGACCCCGGGTAAAGGTGTTGTGGCCACTTTGTTGGTGAGGAACGGCACATTGAGGCTGGGCGATACAGTGCTTTCCGGAATGTATTACGGCAATATACGGGCCATGATAGACGATAGGGGCCAGCGTGTTAAGGATTGTCCCCCGGGCATGCCCGTGGAAATCCTCGGTCTTGCGGGGGTGCCGGAGGCGGGAGATGATTTTTTTGTTGTTAAGGACGAAAGAAAGGCGCGTACCCTTTCAATTCTGAAACAGCAGGAGGTAAGGCTGCGTGAACTCGGGAAATCGCAGCGCGTCAGCCTTGAACATCTTTATGAGCAGATCAAACAGGGAGAGGTCAAGGAGTTGAGGATCGTTCTCAAGGCAGATGTGCAGGGTTCTGTGGGGGCGCTGCAGAAGTCTCTCGAAAACCTGAGCGCCAAGGAAGTCAAGCTCAGGATCATGCACGCTGACGTGGGCAACATAAACGAAAGCGATGTCATGCTCGCCGTCGTGTCGAACGCGGTTATTATCGGCTTCCATGTCAAAATCGATCCTAATGCCGGGGAAATAGCGGCGAAAGAAAATGTCGATGTGAAATTGTATGATATCATCTACGAGGCGATAAACGACCTGAAGGCGGCCATGGAAGGGCTCCTGGAACCCATAGAGAAAGAGGTGTCCATAGGCCGGGCCAAGGTCCTGCAGGTTTTCAGGGTATCCAAGATAGGGGCTGTCGCAGGCTGCACGATCAGCAAGGGTAAAATAGCCCGGCCTAATGTGGTCAGGCTGCTGAGGGGAGCCAATCAGGTATACAAGGGCAAGATCAAATCACTGAAGAGGTTCAAAGACGATGCCCGGGAAGTTACCGAGGGCATGGAATGCGGCATTGCCCTGGACGGATGCAACGACATCAAGGCCGGAGATATTATAGAGAGTTTTGTGATAGAGAAGGTGGCCAGAAGGCTGGAACAAAAAAAATAAATATCCCACGGATGAAACCCCCTTCAATATGAAAAAAAGGATATTAAGCGGAATGAGGCCTACGGGGCCTCTGCATCTAGGGCATCTCGTAGGCGCCCTGAAAAACTGGGTAAGGCTGCAGGATGAGCATGAGTGCTTTTACATGGTGGCTGATTGGCACGCCCTCATGAGCGAATACGAGAATCCCAAAGAGCTGAAGCAGAATATCATCGGCTGCGTGGTGGACTGGATAGCCTGCGGCGTTGACCCCGATAAATCGGCGATATTCGTGCAGTCGGATGTGCCGGCGCACCTGGAGCTTGATATGGTGCTTTCGTGCATCACGCCCCTTTCCTGGCTGGAGAGATGCCCGACGTATAAGGAGCAGTTGAGGGAAATCACCACACGTGACCTGACGACGTACGCCTTTCTCGGTTATCCCGTGCTGCAGGCCGCCGACATTCTCGTTTACAGGGCAAATGCCGTGCCCGTCGGAGTGGACCAGTCGGCGCATCTCGAGCTTACGCGCGAGATAGCCCGCAGGTGCAATAGCCTGTACGGAGAGATTTTTCCGGAGCCTGAAACGCTTCTTACGGAATCCCCTAAGCTCCTGGGCACTGATTCGAGAAAGATGAGCAAGTCGTACGGCAATTTTATAGCGCTCGGCGATCAGCCCAAAGATATAAAGAAAAAGACCGCGGCCATGTTCACCGACCCGAAGCGCATATACAAGCATGACCGCGGCCATCCCGATAAATGTAACGTGCACGCGTATTACAAAATATTCTCGCCCGGGCTGGCGGATGAGAGGACCGAGCAGTGCAGGGCCGCAGGGATAGGATGCGCGGAATGCAAAAAATGCCTGTCGGACATTCTTATAGATACGCTGGCGCCGATCCGGGATAAGCGGACAAAACTGCTTGATGACAGGAGCGGGCTTCTGGATATTCTGAAAAAAGGCGCAGAAAAAGCCGGGGCCGTTACCGGCAGGACAATGAAAGACGTCCGCGATAAAATAGGTTTTCTATGAGTTATAAGGTCAACCTTCCGATATTCGAGGGACCCCTGGACCTCCTCCTGTATCTGATAAAAAAGGAGGAGCTGGATATTTATGATATCCCCATCGCGAAAATAACGGAACAGTACCTGGGATATCTGGAGATGCTGCAGCTGCTGGACCTGAACATAGCCGGTGAATTCCTGGTCATGGCGGCCACTCTTATGCACATCAAAAGCAAAATGCTGCTGCCGAAGGAGGAGGGCGCCGAGAAAGAGGTCATAGAGGAGGACCCGCGCGCGGAGCTCGTGAGGAGGCTTCTTGAATATAAGAAATTCAAGGAGGCGGCGGGCGCTCTTGGCGAAATGGAGAAGATGCAGAAGGACGTGTTTTACAGGCAGGACCTGGAGGAGGGGGATGTCCAGGTGGGCGCGGAAAACCCCGACGGCTTTGAGGCCAATATATTCGACCTCATTACAGCTTTTGTCAAGATCGTGAAAGGATTCTCGAGGGAAGACTTCCACCAGGTAGTGCAGGATGAGTTTACGGTGAGCCAGAAGGTGCATGACCTGTACCACATGCTTGTGGAGAAGCCGGCCCTGGTTTTCAGCGACCTGTTCAAGAAGGCAAAGAACAAGCTGGAGGCCATCACGATTTTTCTGGCGCTCTTGGAGCTTATACGCCTGAACGAGATCAAGGTCATTCAGAAGGATGCTTTCGGGGACATAGAGATTGTAAGGAATGTGGAGCCTGTGGCTCCGGCCGAGCCGGAAACAAATCCGGAAGAGCCTTACCCTGCGCAGGAAGGCTTCGGGGTTAACGAAAACAAAGTACCACAGGAATAGTTCGAGAATTACTCAAGGGGGCATAGAGCGATATGGCGGAAAAACACATTGAGCACATTGTAGAGGCGTTACTTTTTTCGAGCGGCAAACCTCTGGAAGTTGCGAGGATCGTGTCCGTGCTGGACGGCGTCGATGCCGACACCGTCAGAGAGGCGCTGGCCCAGCTCGGCGATTACTACAATTCACAGGAGAGGAGTTTTCATCTCGCGGAAATAGCCGGCGGTTACCAGATCGTTACCAGGGCGCAGTACGGTGTCTGGATAAATAAGCTTTTCAAGAGGGGCGGGGACAAGATAAGGGGCGCTTCAATGGAGACGCTGGCCATAATAGTCTACAAACAGCCGATAACCAGGACGGAAATAGAGGCGATACGCGGAGTAAACGTTGACGGCCCGGTAAAGACCCTGCTCGATAAAAACCTTATAAAGGTGAAGGGCAGGAAAGACGCGCCCGGCAGGCCTCTCCTTTACGGGACGACTGATGAGTTCCTCATGAGGTTCGGTCTCAAGGACCTTAAGTCGCTGCCGCCTTTAAGAGAGTTCACCGAGAAAGACCTTGATTTCGGCAAAGAGTCCCAGGACCTGCCTGACAATGTGTCTTATGGCAGGGGTGAAAGTGTGGTTTCTGACGGGACCGGCGCGGGAGGCGCGGAAGAGCGCGGAGACGCTATACCCGCGGATGATGTACCGGAAGGACAGGAGGATGCATATGGATCTCAAGAAACTGCGGCTGAAAATAGACCTGATTGACAGGCGCATAGTCGATCTGCTTAACGAGAGGGCGATGCTGACCATAGATATCGGTCATTTTAAGCACAGAAAGGGCCTTTCCATTTACGCGCCCAACAGGGAAAAGGAAGTTTACAGAAAATTGGGCAGTCTTAATAAAGGGCCTTTGGGGGCTAACGCGCTTAAGGAGATTTACAGGGAAATAATGTCAAGCGCCCTGAATCTTGAAAAACCGCTTAAGGTCGCCTATCTCGGGCCTGAGCTGACTTTTACGCATCTGGCGGCGCTCGAAAAATTCGGCAAGAGCGTCTCGTATGAGGCGTGCAAGACCATAACCGACGTGTTCAACTGTGTCGATAAGGACAGGTGTGATTACGGCGTCGTGCCGATTGAGAATTCCATAGAGGGCGCGGTGAATCATACCCTGGACATGTTCATGAATTCGGAACTGAAGATCTGCGCCGAGGCCTATCTCGAGATATCGCATAATCTCATGGGCCGCGTGACTGACAGGAAAAAGATAAAGTATGTTTACTCGAATCCCCAGGTTTTCGGGCAGTGCAGGTCATGGCTCGAGGCCAATCTGCCTAACGTGATGCTGCGCGAGACCCACAGTACCGCTGAAGCGGCTGGCATAGCGGCACGGGACCGACGCGCGGCGTGCATCGCCAGTCAGCTCGCCCGTGAAAAATACGGCCTCAAGATGATAGCCCGATCGATAGAGGACGCGCCGCATAATGTGACGCGGTTTCTGGTGATCGCCAACGATATGGCCGAGCCGACCGGCAGCGACAAGACATCGGTCATGTTTTCGCTTAAAGACAGGGTCGGGGCGCTTCATGACATACTGACGCCTTTCAAGAAGCATAGGATTAATCTCACGAAGATAGAATCGAGGCCATCGAAGCTGATGGCCTGGAAATATTACTTTTTCGTTGACCTGGTGGGACATGTAAAAAATGAGAAGGTCACGCTCACTCTAAAGGAGCTCGAGAAGGCGTGCGCGTTTCTTAAGGTGTTGGGGTCATATCCCACAAGCGAGTGATTGTTTATGAAAAAAGCCGTGAACCTTGCGAGAAAAGGCATACTCGGGATAAGGCCTTACAAGCCGGGCAAGCCCATAGAGGAAGTACAGAGGGAGCTCGGCCTCAGGCACGTGATCAAGCTTGCGTCCAATGAGAACGCGCTTTCACCGTCGCCCAGGGTGATAGCGCGCATTAAGAAGGCATTGCCTAAGCTGAACAGGTATCCTGAAGGC